>CAZZJJ010000125.1:0-5218 GCA_964654405.1 uncultured Treponemataceae bacterium | reverse complement strand
TTGCGTCGGGCATCAAGACAATCCTGGAGCATTCGCCTGCGTTTCCAAAGGCGAAGCTTATTGTCGATATCATAGCCAACCCAAAGGCCGGCGGTTTCAAGCGGCGGCGTTTTGCAGATAAACGAAAAAAGGAACTTGCCGCGCTGGTGGCTGAATCACTACAGTTGCCGCAACGCAAGAGTCCTGTTTCGGTGCATCTTCACCTGACTGAGCGGGGAGGCCACGCTGCAGCCATCGTCCAGCGCCTCCTCGATCGTTCCGAATCCAATGGTACCGATTTGCTGCATCTCATCATCACAGCGGGTGGCGATGGCACCAGCCTTGAAACCGCTGAAAGGCTTACACATCTGCCTGAAAAGGAAAAGAACCGCTTCGGGATTCTGCGACTGCCGCTTGGAACGGGAAACGATGGTTCGGAAGGCAGAGATCTGCGTACTGCGCTTGGCCGGTTTTTCAAGCCTGTCAGGTTCGAACGACGCCCCGCTGTCCGCGTCGTGCCCGCTCTGGAAGGCGGAAAGCCCCCTCTGTATGCTTTCAATATTGCAAGTGTCGGACTGGATGCCTATGTCGCAGACATGACAAACCGTCTCAAGATCATGTTCCCCGGAGATTCCTATAAATTCTGGCTCAATGTAGCCACCCTCCTCTATGATAAAGCCTATCCCCTCGCTCCCATGAAAATGCGCGTCTGGGATATGGAATCCAGGCTGGTTGAAGATGAAACTTCTGAAAAACTCTTTGTTGCGCTGGGTTCTTCCGGGTACCGGCAATACGGTTCCAACAAAAAAATCCTTCCTGGTCCCGAGAACGCTATTGCAGTGTATCAGACACCGCTTTTGCGGCGTCTTTTTATCAAAGGCGCCATTGAACATGGACAGCACGAAAACCTGAAGGAACTCAAGCATTTTTCGGCATCGCGGATCGAGCTCGAATACCATGAGCCAATCCTGCTGCAATGTGACGGCGAAACCCACAGCCTCGCAAATTGCGATTTTCCGCTCACTCTGGAGTTGATCCCCGATTTGTATAATGTTGTCGTCCCTGAGATTTAGAAGAAAATAGCAGAATGTTTCTATTGACAGAATCATTCCTCCTTTGCTAGTATGTTTCTATCGAGAGAAACATACTAGGTAACGGAGGAAATGAACGATGTTGACAAAAGCCATTCTTTCTGAATCCGACATGCCTCGCCAGTGGTACAACTTGGCCGCTGAGTTCCCGGGCAAAATGAGTCCCCCGCTCGGACCTGATGGCAAACCGGTTACACCAGACCAACTGGCGGCGGTATTCCCGATGAACCTCATTGAACAGGAAATGTCAGCAGATCGCTGGATTGATATACCCCAGGAAGTTCAGGCCATTCTCCGGACCTGGCGGCCGACTCCGCTGGTTAGAGCCTTCAATCTCGAGCGGGCGCTCAAGACCCCGGCTCGAATCTATTATAAATATGAAGGGGCTTCTCCCGCAGGCAGCCACAAGCCCAACACGGCGGTTCCGCAGGCGTATTACAATAAAATCGCAGGCATTAAAAAACTGACCACCGAAACTGGTGCGGGACAGTGGGGCTCCGCGCTCTCCTTTGCCTGCGCCCAATTTGGTCTTGAGTGCAAGGTTTTTATGGTCAAATCGAGTTACAATCAAAAACCGTATCGGAAATTCATGATGCAGACCTGGGGAGGCACCTGTATTCCCAGCCCCAGCGACCAGACTGAATCCGGCAGGCAGATACTCAGGGAACATCCGGACTCGCCCGGCAGTCTCGGCATTGCAATCAGCGAAGCCGTGGAAGCGGCGGTAACCGATACAAGCGGACAGACCAGATACGCGCTGGGCAGTGTTCTCAATCATGTCATGCTGCACCAGACCGTTATCGGACTCGAGGTCCGGAAACAGCTTGCCATGTTCGGCGAGAAAAATCCTGATGTAATCGTGGCCTGTGTCGGGGGCGGGTCCAATTTTGCCGGCCTTGCCTTCCCCTTTGTCAAGGAAAAAATCGAAGGTGCCGACATCGATATCGTTCCTGTCGAGCCCGCAAGCTGTCCCAGCCTTACCAGAGGCGAGTATCTGTATGATCTGGGCGATATTGCCGGTATGACCCCTTATCTGAAGATGCACACGCTTGGCCACACCTTCATTCCCTCACCGATGCATGCAGGCGGTTTGCGCTACCACGGCATGGCACCGCTTGTTTCGCTTGCGGCGAAGGAAGGATTAATTCGGCCTGTCGCGGTTCCGCAGCTGGAATGCTTTAAAGCCGCCGTCACATTCGCCAGAACGGAAGGCATTATTGTGGCTCCTGAAACGAGCCACGCGGTGGCACAGGTTATCAGTGAAGCGGAAAAAGCTCGTGAAGAGGGTAGGGAAAAAACCATTGTGTTTGGTCTTTCAGGTCATGGACTTTTAGATCTGCAGGGCTACGCAGATTATTTCGCTGGAAAGCTTGTCAATTTCGAATTGGTCGACGATGAGCTCAAAGAATCAATTCAGTACATAAAAACGCTTTTGCCGCAGAACGCATAGAAAAAGCGCGTTGCATGCTGCAATTACGGTATGCAACGCGGATCTGCAAACCAATCTGCTTCCGAAATACCGAATATTTCGGAATACCTTCAGCTCTCAGTGAACACCCTCGTCGCAGGCATCCTCTTCTTCGGTCGGTCGTGTCGACTCAGGGCTGTGCGATGTGGTGCAGGGATCAAGGTCACTGTCGTTCTTGTTTTCTTTTTCAGCTTTTTTGGGTTCATCCAACTTTTTATCTGCCATGATAGCCTCCTGTATATAAAGCAAATTTAATGCTATTCAGCCGCCGAGGCAACATTTTAAAAAAAGCAGCACCAGCTTTATGCAAATACCCGGCAGTTCGGTTCAGAAAAACCGATATCTCTGGATAATGGTGTAGCGCGGTCCCTGCGGTGTCAAATCCGATTTGACCAAATTAAAAGTTTCCGGCTCAAATTCAAAGAGAGGCGGCCGCGGAAGGGATTGCGGATTGATAAAAACTGGATTTTTCAGCCTCGCAATCGTAAGGTGCGGCTTCCAGGTTCGTTGTTCATTTTCAGCACCGGCGTTGCGTGCAATTATCCTGATTTGCTGAACCAGCGGCACAAGGCAATCATCAGGAGTAATTCGGAAGGAAAGGCCCAGAACCCGCGGCGAGACCCTATTCGGAAATAGCAGATGACCGGAGGAACGAAGCCTTGGCCGCGAATGTCTGAATTCTTCCTTCGCAAGCTGAAGGCGGATAAATTCCCGGGCTGCCTCATCCACTTCGCCAAAAAAATGCAAGGTAATATGGTAGGTTGCATCACCAGTCCAAACCGGACGGGCATGCTGGAGCGCAGGCTTTATCTGCCCGATATGGGTTGAAATCCGATCGCAGAGATTTTCTGGAAGGCAGAGAGCGCAGAAAAGTCTGTCCATGGTGCTATTGTATCACCAATTTTCAGGCTAGGTAGTCTTTTTTTATCGCACTCATGGATTTGAAGAGATTTCTTTTGGCGTGGCTTGAGCCGCCGGTCAAAGCCTCGAGTTGTTTGCGCATGGTCTTGCGTGCGCCGGTAAGATTGAAGCCGCAGGTACAGGTATGCGAAAGAAAGCCCAGCTCTTCGGCGCAGGCGATAATCTGCCGCTCTTCACAGAGGGCAAGGGGCCTGATAACGGTTAATGGATAATTGACATACGGCATCACTGGCGGCATGGTCGCGAATTCGCCTTTCCGAGTCATGTTCATCAAGAGGGTTTCCAGAATATCTTCCATGTGGTGACCCAAAGCCAGCTTGTTATACCCATTGGCCCGCGCATAGCGGGACAGCTCGGTTCGGCGCTGAGTCGCGCACCAATAGCAATTGAGGCTTTCGCCTGGTTTGAGCCGCCCTATAACCGGCACATCGATGCGGATGTACGGCACATCCCAGGTTTCCAGCTGTTTTTTCAGCCAGCTGTCATCCGGAGGAGGGCCAAATCCTTCAGTATGCAGATCGCTGGCGATATAACAGGCTGCCAGCTCGAAAGGAACATCCCACCAGCTACGCTTGATTGCCAGATCCCGCACCAGGCATGACGAATCCTTCCCGCCTGAAACCCCCACCAGGATCCGGTCGCCCGGCTTGATCATCTCATAGCGGCGGAGCGCTATTTCAATCAGTTTTGCCAGCGTGGTTTCAGCGTTTTTCATGATTTGGATCGAATCTTTTTGCGCGCCGATTCGACAGCTTCCTTTGAATATTCGTATTGTGAAGAGCAGTAATGACAGGTTGTTTTGAGCGGCCAGGGTCCGTTTGCGATGATATCGTCTACGGTAGCTGTATCCAGCGAGATAATATGTTCCAGAAATTTTTCCCAGGAACAGGGACAGTCGAAGGCAAAGGCGCCTTCCGCAGTTCTTACAAAGCCCGCCTCCTTGAAAATGCTCATGAGGAGGTTGTCGCGCGTGCCGCCCTGGGAAAACCAGAGTCCGAGCGGCGGCAAACCGCTAAGCATTGTCTCAACCTGCTCGATAAAACGGTCATCGGACCCTGGCATTGCCTGCAGGAGCAAAGCTCCAGCTCCATATGAAAGCCCATCCGGCGTAAAATGCAATCCGATATCGACAGCTGTCCGAATTTGCTCCGATTCGAGATAATAATACGCGAGATCCTTGGCGATATTCCCCGTTTTCAGCGACACGGAACCTGAAACGGGTCTGCCGTTTTTTTCTATCCGTGTCAGAGTCATCGAGCCAGGCAGGAAAATTTTATCAGTTGAATCAAGCGCATATACAGCTTCGGGCAGGTGATCATGAAAAATTCTGCTTCTGGCATGGATGGTGCTGTTATCGAGCTTCATACCTTCCGCGCTCATGCCCTCGGCGCAGCCTGAACTGTCAATCCGGAGCATCACCGTTCCCGGCTCTTTCTGCAATGCCGCTGATAAACCCGAACCAAGCAGTGCCTGCCCGAGGATTTTCGTTTCAATCGGGTTGAGCTGGTGATTTGCCCGCATCTGGCAGATTGCATGCGTACCATGAATCAGAATGCCCCGCATCTGAAAGGCTTGGCTGGTCCGCCCCAGGGCAAACCAGGTCACCCCGTCTGGCGCGATTCCTGCTAGATGACGCTCGAGAACTGGATTGTTCAATGCTTTCCGGACCATGAGCGGAATGTATGCGTATTAGGCGAAAAGGTCAAGCTGAAGCGATTCATCATTGCGTCCGTGATAATGTCATGATACGCTTTTTATG
>CAZZJJ010000124.1:0-5235 GCA_964654405.1 uncultured Treponemataceae bacterium | reverse complement strand
ACAACGCTCTCCGCGCTTCCAATATGCAGGATAAGGCGTTTTTCCGCCCAGTCCTGCGGGATGGCTATGCTTCTTCGATACAGCCCGGCCGGATTTTTGTGAGGCGGCTGCGGCGCGTCGGCTTTGAATGGCATGAGCACGTTGGTATAATGCGGAGCCCCGAGGCTTTTTTCGCCATATCCCTGCAAGGCCCAACTACCCGGTACCTCGATGATCCCCTTCTCATATGTTTCATATTCAGGAAGAAAAAATTGGGAAGCCAAACCTTCTTCCGGGGAATAGCAGAGCTTGAATTCCCAAGTACCGCAGAGCGAAAGCACCCGAGAACCGCCGGCGGGCAGCTCATTCCATTTCCCTAGACGGCCTTCAGGACCCGCAAGTGCATCTTTTAATGCGTCCTGCGGGCTTGTAAAATGGTATTGGACACTGCTGATGGGAAGACGATTCAGCTCCTGTATGCCTGGGCTTTGCACGGAAGCGTTCAGCATAGTTTGCGTCAAAGCCTTGTCGTTGTTCATGCTCAGCCCTTTTCCGCCCCGACGGTCAGACCAGAAATAAAGTACTTCTGGAACATTAAAAATACGACCAGCGGCACAATGGCGGCGATGATGGAGCCGGCGGCTACCATATTGTAGTTGGTAATGAACTCTCCCTGCATGTTTGCAAGCCCCAGGGTTACCGGTTTGAGTTTGTCCTGCTGGAGGAGTATCAAAGACCAGAGCAAATCATTCCAAATCCAGGTGAATTCAAGGACTGAAAGCGCTGCCATTGAAGAAATCGACAGGGGCAGTATGATTTTCCGATAGATATAAAAATCGTTGGCGCCATCGATACGCGGCGCTTCAATCAGGCTGAAGGGTATCTGCTTCATGAAGTTGCGAAGAAAGAAAGTGCAGAATCCCAGCTGAAAAGCTATGTGAAAGAGGATGACGCCAGGGAAGGTATTGATCAGCCCGACTGAATCCGAAAAACGGTAAACCGGGATCATCAGCATTTGAAAGGGAATAAGCATGCCTGCGATAAAGGTGATCAGAATGGGCTTGTTCATTCTGAATTTATAAAAGGCGAGCGCGAAGGCTCCCAGACTGGATATGATGAGAGCCCCGAGAACCGAAGGCACGGTTATGATGAGCGTATTCAGCACATAGCGCGACATGCCGACCTTGTTCCAGACTTCCGCGAAATTGCTGAATACCCAGTGTTTCGGCGGAGCCCACATCAGCGGGCTTTTCATGAGCTCATCCATGGATTTCATGGATGTAAAGAGCGCTATCAGAATGGGGATGAGCCAGACGACAACTATGACGGTTCCGAAAACATAAAAGGAAGTTTTATAGAGAATCCTGGCCGGTGTTTGCATCGATTTCATGGCTGGCTACCTCTGTACTTCGTTCTTCAGGGTGCTGTTGATGTACACCACGATGAAGCTGAAGGTGATGATAAACTGGATTACTGCGATGGCAGAGCCATATCCATAGTCCTGGTAATGGAA
Organism: uncultured Treponemataceae bacterium; assembly: GCA_964654405.1. Classification (GTDB taxonomy): domain Bacteria; phylum Spirochaetota; class Spirochaetia; order Treponematales; family Rectinemataceae; genus JAJTBL01. The sequence goes on along the minus strand of CAZZJJ010000124.1, from coordinate 3,743 downwards.
GGCAGATGAATACATGTAGCTTGCCAGAACTTCCGCCGCACGAGCCTTGGTATTCGTCATGACATACACGATGTCGAAGGCTCGGAGGGAATCAATGACCGATATTGTCATCGCAATAATGGTCGCGGGTGTCAGCAAAGGGATGATGATATGCCGGAATCGCTGCCCCCAGCTGGCGCCGTCTATCATCGACGCCTCGACAAGCTCATCGGGGATGTTTTTAAGGCCGGCGAGGTACAGGATCATCACATAGGGCACCTGCCGCCAGACACCGACAAAAACAAGCGCAAAAGTCATGTACCGCTTGTCGCCAAGCCATTGCTTAGCTGCCGATTCCCAGCCTACTGAGCGGAGGAGGGTGTTCAACGCTCCAAAGTCAGGGTGATAAATCCAGGTCCAGATAGTTCCGATAACGGCAAATGACAGGGTCATCGGTATATAGAAGAGGGTCTTGTAGAGACGCGCCCCTTTGTAGTCCTGGTTGAAGAGCATTGCGATACCAAGCCCCAGCGGGATCGGCAAGGCAACGAAAAAAACGAGCCAGATAAGATTATTGTAAAGCGCCAGATGAAACTGGCTGTCCTGGAACAGCCTGATAAAGTTGCCGAGGCCGATAAATTTCTTCTGGCCGTACAAAATAGTGTCCCGGGATGTCAGGCTGAACAGCATACTCTGAAATACGGGCAGAATAACCCAGATTATGTACATGGTCAGGGGTATTGCCAGAAACATCCATGGAAGCAGGGAAGTCTTGGAAATCTTTGTTTTCATTCGGCCTCTCTAAAAGAAAAAAGATGAAACAAAATCCGGGCTTCCTGGGTAAGAAAGCCCGGACATCTCTTCTTCAAAAGCCCATGTTATTGGGCTGCATAGATTCTGACACGTTCTTTATCGAGAGCAGAGAGGATGGAATCCAGCTGTGCCGGATTGCCGATGATGTCGACGATCGCGTTCATGCCCTTCGCGGCCATTTCTTCCGGAGCGTCGCGGTCATAGAACTGCATGGCGGTCTTTGCGCCGAGAACCATTTCGAGTCCGCGTTTTGCTTCTTCGTTGGGAACGGCGACTTTCTTATTGGCGGCGAGACGGCCCAGCGGTTTGCAGAACATTTCCTGAGCTTCAGCGGTTGCAAGGAAGGCGAGGAATTTCTTGGCGTTTTCTTTATTCTTGGCGTTTTTCGGAATCATGAAACCATCGGTCGGGGTGTCGACCGCATAGTCTTTCCGGCCTTCAAAGAGGGGGAACTTGAAGAAATCGATCTTGTCCTTCACATCCGCTGGAGCGACGTCTTTGATGAACTGGCCCATGAGGTACATGCCGGCTTCGCCGCGGAAGAGGACATTGGCCGCTTCCTGCCAGGAATAGCTGGCAGCGTTCTTCATGAAGTACCCTTTGCTGGCCATTTCAGCAATGTAGTTGAAGGTTTTCTTGACTGCGGGATCGGTGTAGGCAACGATGCCCTTGGTCAGCTTGACATGGAATTCGCCGCCGTTGACCGCGCTGTCCATGTAGTCGAACCAGCCGCCGGCAGTCCAGGTGTCTTTTGCGCCAATCGCGATCGGCGCAATGCCTGCCGCTTTCAGCTTGTCGCAAACATCATAGAATTCTTTCTGCGTGGTCGGAATGGCGAGGTTGAGCTTTTTGAAAACGTCTTTGTTGTAGTAAACAGCCCACCAGTACCAGCTCTGGGGCATAAAATAGATTTTACCATTGTAGCTGGAAGGAGTCTTGAATGCCGACGGGAATTCACTTTCAAAGGAGCCGCCCGGGAAGATGGTGTCGATCGGTTCGAGAAGACCTTTTTCGGCAAAAGCCTGCATGCGGTAACCCGCGAACCAGGTCACGATATCTGGAGCCTGTTTTGAGGTCAGCCAGCTGGGCAGCAGTGTCTTGAACTGCTCATGAGCAGTGGTGTTGACGGTTACCTTGATGTCCGGATTCCTTTTCTGGAATTCGGCGACAACCGTGGCAAAGACTTGTTTTGGAGCTTCATCAGACATGTATGAATTGATGACGAGCTCGCTCGGCGCGGCAAATAGGCCTGTTCCCAGCACCATGAGTGCGGTCAGAACCAAAAGCGCTTTTTTCATTGCAAAAGCCTCCCTTTCGATATTGACATTTCGCTTTTCCACAGAAAAGCAAACTAATGATAAATCCTTATATTAAAATCAGAAACAGACAAAAATCACGAAATTTCCGGTACTTTTGTACCAGCCGGAAGCCTTGAGTATAAGCAAGGAACGCTGAACATCAGGCTGCCAGCAGCCGCTTTCAGTGATATTTCAGCTGGTTGGCAAGCTGGATGATTTCGAAGCGGTCATTGATGCCGAGTTTGGAGTAGATGATGGAAACATGGTTTCTCACAGTTTGTTCGGCTATATGCAGCTTGTTTGCGATGGCTTCATTGTCCGCTCCGGTCGCGATAAGGCCGAAAATTTCCTTTTCCCGCTTTGTCAGGGTTTCGAACCATTCGAATTTTTTGCCCAGGGCTTCCGTGTTCACCACTTCTCCGCTGAAAACCCGGTTGAAAAGCTTGGAAAGAATCTGAGGAGAAATCTGCATGACACCGCCTCTGAGCGCTCGGATAGCCGCGATCAGCTCTGTCGGGGAAATGTCTTTCAAAAGGTAGCCCGAGGCGCCGAACTGCAGGGCGTCGCGTACATAATCATCCTCGTCATAGGTTGACAGCATGATGATCTTGATCTCGGGCATCGAAGACTTGATCTCGCGTACTGCATCGACTCCGTTCATTTCTGGCATGTAAATGTCCATCAGAATGACATCGGGATGCAGGGTGTGGGCAAAGAGAACCGCTTTTTTGCCATTTTCCGCGATTCCGGCCACTTCAATATCGTCAGCATAGTTTTCAAGAAAGGTTTTGAGGCTTTGAGCGAATAGGGCTTGGTCATCCACCAAAAGGACCCGGATTTTTGAGCTTTTTTCCATAGCTACGTCTCCTGCGGCAAGGGTATCTGGGCTGTCAGTCTGAAACCGCCCTCAGGAAGGCTGTCCGCGGCCAAGGTGCCGCCCAGATTGGCAAGCCGCTCTTCCATGCCCGAAAGGCCGATACCCTTGACGATCTGTTTGCTGCCAATGCCATTGTCTCGGACAACCACTTCAAGCATACTGCCTTGGATCCAGAATGTTATGAATACCTCGGTTGCCCGGCCGTGGCGCATCGCGTTCGTCAGAGCCTCCTGAATCAGGCGATAGAGCGCCATATCGATGCCAGGTCCGAATGAAAGCGGAATATTCCCTGATTCGATATGAACCTGGATACCCGTCACCTTCTCGAATACCTTTTTTATCTTGAATATGGCATTGAGTCCCTTCTCCCGTCCGACATCGCTCGAGCGCAGTGCCTTGAGGGCTTTGCGGGTTTCTACAAGCCCCTCTTTTGCCTGGGCGCGGGCTGCCAGATGCAGTTCCGAAAGCCGTTCCGGATCCCTTCCTCCCATGCTGATAGCCGCATCCATCAGCGCAATGAGGTTGGTAAACATGTAGCCTGAAATATCATGGATTTCCCGGCTGATTCGATTTCTTTCCTTGAGAATCGCTTCTTCGTCGATCATTCGGGCGTACTGCTGGAGGTCCTGGTTGAATCTCGAAAGCCGATTGATGGTAGTGTCCAGATGTTCAATTGTCTTCTGGGCATCGATAGAGCGATCGCTGGCGCCCCGGTAGAGGCTGGAAAGGAGGCTGACAACCGCAAGGATGGCCGCCTGCGCCAGAATCTGCACGGT
>CAZZJJ010000123.1:0-5241 GCA_964654405.1 uncultured Treponemataceae bacterium | reverse complement strand
TCATTGCTCGGTCCTGGGTGACAAGGCTTTGCGCGCCGCTATCGATAAATACCTTGAAAAGACAGGCAGGGCCGGCGCTTTCAAGGGTGAAGACGCGGTTGTCATCTGCACCTGCCTCAATATTACTGACAAGGATATCGAAGAAGCGGTGAAGGCTGGGGCGAGAGACTGGCATCAACTGCAGGAAGCGACAAAAATCGGTACAGTCTGCGGGGGATGCAAGGTTAAGGCAGAAGAATTGCTTCATGAATTTTCCCACATCTATTCCTGAAACGCTTTCAGTGGAGGAATTTCAGGCACTGGTGTATGAGCGGGCCGGGTTGTGTTACCGGGACCTTCCGTGGCGGCACAGCTCGGATCCGTATAAAATCTGGGTATCTGAAATCATGCTTCAGCAGACCCAGGTTGTTCGCGTTGTGCCAAAATATAGTAGCTGGCTGGAACGGTTTCCCGATGTTCTGACGCTGGCACGGGCTGAACCGGCAGAAGTTCTCAAATTCTGGAGCGGGCTGGGGTACAATCGAAGAGCCCTTTCGCTCCAGCAAGCCGCCCGGGACATTGTCAGCCGCTTTTCAGGCCAGCTGCCCTGCGAAGAAAAAGAGCTCTTGAGTCTCCCTGGCATTGGAAAGTATACGGCGAGGGCAATCCTCGCCTTCGCGTATGACATCCCATCCGTCTTTCTTGAAACGAATATCAGAACTGTCTTTATCAAGCATTTCTTTGCAGGAATGGAGTCGGTTTCCGATTCTGCGCTTGAAGAAATCGGGCGTTGGTACCTTGACCGCAAGTCTCCGCGACGGTGGTATACGGCGCTGATGGACTACGGAGCCGATATTAAAAAAAAGGAAGGCAATTACTCGACAAAAAGCAGGCTGTACACCAGACAGAGCCCTTTTGAATCTTCTTTCCGAAGAGTTCGGGGCGCAGTCCTGAAATCCCTGCTTGATTCAGGACCCGCCACGGCTCAGCAGGTTTATATGCGTTTGCCATTCGAATATGAAAAAGTAGTCGAAGCCTTGCAAGTTCTTGTCAAAGAAGGTTTCCTGCGTGTTTCCTCATTTTCTTCTGAATATGTTAACGAAGAACCGCAGTATTCCATCCCATAATCGTTTAAGAAAATTGCCTTTGGGCACTGCTTCGGTTGTCATTAGATCGATGGCCGAAACATCTTTGTTCCCAACCGAATAGATGATTCTGCCCACCCGCTCAGCTCTGTCCAGCGGTGCGTCGATATACCGCGGAACTTCGAGCCTGACTCTGAGCTGATCAACCTGGAATTTGGGGATTGTAACCGCGTTAGCGATCGTTGGAACGAGGGTAATGGCGTTTTTTTTGCCGAACCAGATGCGGGGAGATGGAATTGGCCCCGGATCCAGAGAGACCGTTTTGAAGTTGCCAAATGCCCAGTCGAGCATATTGGCGGTGTCTTTGGAACGCTGCAGTCCCCCGCCCGCATAGGATGAGCCGGTGCCGCCGAGGGTTACCGTGATAAAACGGGTGCCTTCCCGTTCTGCGGTAGCTGCCATGTTAAAACCCACTTCGATGATGTAGCCGGTCTTCAAGCCATCCGCGCCGGGGTAATTGAAGATAAGGGGATTGCGGTTGTACTGGATTATATTGCCTTCGGGAACATACCCCGGAGCGGCATGCTCCTTTCGCGGAAACTCGATTGATTTCACAGAATGAAGCTCTTTGAGGGCTTCAGGATGAAGCTGCATGTATTTCATGCAGAATAAGGCGAACTGCCGGGCCGAGACGAGGTTGCGTTCAGACAGTCCCGAGGGTTCAACAAACACAAGTCCGTCAAAACCCAAATCCTGGACTGCCGAGTTCATCAACTTTGCGAATGCTTCATTGGAGCCGGCGACACGCCGTGCCAGCGCGTATGCCGCATCGTTGCCTGACACAACAGCGGCGCCGAGCATTAAATCGCGTACCGAAACTTTCATGCCGGGTTTAAGATACATCAGTGAAGAGCCGTAGGGTACATAGGGCGAGCAGTCCCGAGCGTCAATTTCAACTAATTCATCAAGGGAAAGGCGGCCTGCTTTGATTTCTTCCATGACAACATGGAGCGTAACCAGCTTTGCAAGGCTCGCCGGCGGCAGCGCGAGGTCGGGATTTTTAGCGTAAAGGATGGTCCCGGTTGTCGCGTCAATCAGAATGCCCGCCCGTGCGTTGATAAAGGGGGGAAGGGGAATTTCAGCGGCAGGCGCTGTGTTCTGAGCCTCAAGACTGCTGAAGGCAAGAAGCAGGAACAGCACAAGAAACAAGGGACTTCGATTTATTTTCATCAATTCAGGTTTCCTTCTGTCAATTATGTCAAAAATCTGCAAGTTTAGGCGCTCGCGGGAAGGGAATGACATCACGGATATTGGTCATTCCGGTGACATAGAGCAGAAGGCGTTCAAAACCGAGTCCGAAACCGGCATGGGGAGTTGTTCCGAAACGCCGCAAATCCAGGTACCAGGAATAGGTTTCCTTTTTAAGCCCAAGCTCATCCATGCGTTTTTCGAGAAGATCGAGGCGCCATTCACGCTCTGAGCCGCCGATGATCTCCCCAAAACGGGGCACGAGCACATCCATGGCCGCGACAGTTTTGCCATCTTCGTTCTGCTTCATGTAGAAAGCTTTAATTTCCTTTGGATAGTTGGTTACAACAACTGGACCGCCGACAACCTTTTCCGTGAGGAATTTTTCGTGCTCGCTCTGCAGATCGCAGCCCCAGAAGGGTGCAAATTCGAAACAATCCTTGCTCTTTTCCAGCTCTTTGACCGCTTCGGTATAGGTCATCTGGGAGAATTCGCCCTTGCTGACCTTTTCAAGACCGGTGATGAGGCCCGGCTGGATCCGCGCGTCGAAAAACGCAAGGTCTTCGGCACAATCTGTCAGCGCGGTGGTAACCAGATGACGGATAAAGCTTTTAGCGAGTTCGATATCATCAGGCAGTTCAGCAAAAGCAATTTCCGGCTCGATCATCCAGAACTCGGAGAGGTGCCGCGTTGTGTTGGAGTTTTCAGCGCGGAATGTCGGACCGAATGTGTAGACGCGGGAAAGCGCCTGGCAATAGGTTTCCACGTTGAGCTGGCCGGAAACTGTCAAAAAAGCAGGTTTGCCGAAAAAATCTTTCTCATAATCCGGTTTTCCGGAGCCGGCGACTCGATCCAGATCCAGGGTGGTAATCTGGAACATGGCACCGGCGCCTTCCGCGTCCGAAGCGGTGATAATCGGTGTGTGAACATAATAGAAACCCTGGCTCTGGAAAAATTCATGAACTGCGAAAGCCATCCGGTTCCTGACCCGCGCAACTGCCCCAAATGTATTGGTGCGCGCCCTGAGATGCGCAATTTCACGCAGGAATTCCAGCGAATGAGCTTTTTTCTGCAGCGGATAGCTTTCTGCCGGTGCTTCGCCGAGTATTCTGATTTTTGAAGCCTGCACTTCGACTTTCTGGCCCTGACCTGGTGAAGCAACCAGTATGCCCTCTATAACCGCGCTTGCGCCTGTCGTCGCCCTGGCGATTTCCGGTTTGTTGGCATCGCTGGCGGCTGACTCCAGGCTGAATACACATTGAATGTTCGAAAGGCATGAGCCGTCGTTGAGTTCTATGAATACGGCGGTCTTCGTTTCCCGCTTGGTTCTGATCCATCCTTTAACCGTTGCCGGGCCGAGGGCCTTTTCATTGCTCAGCAATTCATGTATGGTTGGTGTCATCGTTGCTTCTCCATTGAGCGTTGATTTCCATCCATAATACCCCGGCAATCCAATAAAATCTATATCCGAGGAGCAGGAAGCTGTTGTCCATTCCATGCTGAAAGTAGTAAAATATTGTTGGACTTGCTAATATAACATTCAAAATCAGCAAGAAAAGGGGAGAAGGGGTGAAATACAGCCTTCCTGTTGCATATGCTCTATGGGCAATATCCGGTTTCGGAGCGCTCGGTCTGCATCGATTTTATCTCGGGAAGACAGGGACCGGTTTCTTATGGCTTTTGACAGGCGGCCTTGCTGGCGCTGGCGGTCTTTATGACCTTTTCACGCTTCCACGGCAGGTTCAGGAAGCCAATTTGAGAAACGATGTGGAAGCGGCTTTGACGATGGGCGGAGCAAGATCCGCTGGTGAACTTTATGCCCCAGGCATGGATTCGAGATTCAGAAAAAGCGAAAGCCCTGAAAAAACGATTTTGCGCATTGCCCGAAAAAATTCCGGACAGGTAACTCCCGGAGAAGTGGCCATTGAAAGCGATATTTCCATCGATGAAGCCAGGAAAGCGCTGGATGAGCTTGCGAAAAAAGGTATCGCGGAAGTCAGGGTCCGCTCATCAGGTGTCCTTGTGTATTTTTTCCCTGAATTCGCTGACGACCGCAAGGATTTTGCGGATATTTAGTTTGAATTTAGGGTTTGTTGGAAAAAAGAACGATATCGCGCAGACCGCCTGAAATATGGGGATAAAAGTCCATATTCGAGACGGAGTGGATTTTATTCCATTCTTTGGAAATCTTGCTGGCAGCATATTCATATGCTTCGGTAGCGGTTACAAAGCCATCACCGTTCCTGTCGGCATGCTCTGCAGCTTCAATAAAGAAATAGGTAAAAATGCCATGCTCGTAAAGTTTGCTGTTAGGAGGATAGTCTTTATATATTTCATATGAAAACTCAAGCGAGCCTGCAGCGCTGATAACCATGGGAACAAGACTTCCGTCAGAATCAGAGTTGTTTTGAACCAAAGCGGCAAGATTCTTAAAAGCAAAAAAAGGGAAAGCCTCTTTTGTAGAAAACCTGGATGCGCTGTAGTCAGAAGGAACAGCGTCCAAAACTTCGGTGTCTGGAATAAATCCCCCTGAGAAGCATGAGTCCGCGATAAAAATCAGGTTATCTGTTTTCGCATAGCTGCTGAATAAGTCCGCAAGCTCATCCTCGGAAATGAGTTTTGAATTCGAATTTCCATCATAATCATAAGGTACTAGGTAGGAAGTGCCATTTGATTCTGTTCCATGCCCCGAATAATAGATGAGCGCATAGTCGCCTTTTGGGACCGATTCCAGCAAATTCTGGATTGCTGAAATTATTCCTGCCTTGCTTGCATCGCTGTCAATGAGCGTTTCTTCAACATCCCAGCCTTGCGCAGCAAGCAGATCAGCCATAGACCGGGCATCATCATCGGTATAGAAAAGATCATTTATCTTTGTGGATTGGTAATCGGCGATGCCGATCACCAGCGCATGCCGCGCCGGCAGGGA
>CAZZJJ010000122.1:0-5290 GCA_964654405.1 uncultured Treponemataceae bacterium | reverse complement strand
CTGTCGTTTCAAGGATTTTCAATATACCCCCGCTGGGCAAACCTGGTTTCGCTGTTGTATACGGGCTTTATGCAAATACCCCGGATCGAAAGAATCCATCCGCTTATGTCATGCATCTGCTTGAGGCTGAAACCGATTTTTTCCCCATGATCTCAGGCTGGCCAATTCCATCAGAAACGGCGGAATCCTACCTCATCAGAAGAAGTCAGGATGAAATTCTCTATCTCAGCCCGCTTGCTACCATGCCGGGAGCCGCGCTGACGTTTTCTCATCCTGTCTCACGGGGCAACTCCGCGGAGGCACAAGCTCTGTCAGGAAAGACGGGGCTTCTGAAAGGGAGGAACTACCATGGCAAACAGGTCTTCGCCTATGCCTTGCCGATTCCGGACAGCGACATGACGCTCTTTGTCAGCATGCATCAAAATGAAGTTATGCGGCCTTGGATCGCCTCGCTCATCTCGCATATTCTTGCCGCTGCAGCCTTGCTTGCCTGCGGAATTATAGCCGTCCACATGATTTCAGCAGCTAGGATGACCCGTGAGATGCGAAAAGAACTGACGCTGGCAAAACAGCTGCAAGAAGAGCATAAAAAATTCGATGCATTTATGAAATATATGCCTTCCATGATCATGATGAAGGATAAAACCAACAGAATTCTGTACACCAACAGCAGATTCGACTCGCATTTCCCCGAGCATGAGTGGATAGGAAAAACTCCGACTGAAATTTTCACCCCGGAACAGGCAAAAATTACGCTTGCGATGGATCGAAAAGCGCTCGAGGAAGACTATTGCGAATATCAGGAAATCAGAACCGATAAATCGGGCAACGAGCTCATTCTGCTGACTCAAAAATTCAGGATTGATATCGAAGGCAAGGATCCGCTCATCGGACAGATTATTACCGACATAACTGACAAGGAGCAGGCTTTCAAAGAGATCATCAAACTGAATGACAGTCTGGAACAGAGGGTCAGGGAAAGAACTGAACAGCTTGAAGCATCCAACGCCGAACTCCGCAGTTTTTCAAATTCAGTCGCGCACGATTTGCGAAGTCCGCTGCGCGCTTTTGATGGATACCTTCAGCTTTTATCTGAACGAGGCCGCCCGATTTTCGATGATGAAGGGAAACGCTACCTTGCTAAATTGTCCGCTGCATCAGAGCGCATGAAGACAATTATTGACGACCTTCTTCTTCTGTCAAAGATATCCAGCACTGAGATGATTCTGGAAAATGTCGATCTGGGAGCCTTGGTCAACCGGGTCGCGTCAGATTACATTGTCAGGGAGAACAGCAAATCGATATCTCTTTCTATCGCACCCAAGGCAAAAGCGTTATGCGACGCCCGGCTTGCGAACATACTCATCGAGTGCCTTCTGGACAATTCTTTCAAGTTTTCTCGAGATATTCAGGATATTAAAATCGAATTCGGCACAGCAAAAAATAAAATGTTCTATCTCAGGGACAATGGACTCGGTTTTGACATGGAATATGCCGGTAAACTGTTTCAGCCATTTCAAAGAATGCATCCTGCCGATGAATATCCCGGCAATGGAATCGGCCTTGCAATCGCGAAAAGAATTGTCGACAGGCACGGCGGAACCATCAGGATCGAATCAAGCCCGGAAAAGGGTACAACGGTGTATTTCAGCCTTGAATCAGTCTGACATAGTTGGTGATGCCGCCCAGGAGCATTTCAATCGCAATGGCGGTCAGCACCAGCCCCATGAGTTTTTCAATGGCGCTCAAGAATCGAGAGCCGAGCCAAGCCTGCAATCGTGTCGAGCTGAAAAATACAACCGTCGTTATCATTATGGCAATAAAAATGCTACCCACCCATTCAAGCTTCCGATCGGGAAAGGATTTTGCGAGCAGCATGACCGTTGTCATTGCAGAAGGTCCGGCGATGAGCGGAATCGCGACCGGCACTATGAAGGGCTCACTGCCTGATTCTTCTTCGACAAGCTTGCCGCCAGAGCCCGGGAACACCATATTCAAGGCAATCAGGAACAGAATAACCCCGCCGGCAATCCGCAGCGTTTCATCCGAGAGGTTGAGCGCGTCGAGGAAGGCCGAACCGAAAAATAAAAAAATCACCAGCGTGAAAAATGCGATGGCGCATTCGCGGAGAATGACAATCCGTCTTCGGCTTGGTTCGACATGTTTGAGCGAAGCAAGAAAAAGCGGAATATTCCCGAGCGGGTCGGTAATGAGAACCAGCAGGATAGTCGCTGAAATGAAACTTTGCTTCATGAAGCCCCCTTTCCGGCTTTTCGAATCGAAATGACCGAAGAAATCAAAACCGCAGAAATAATGACAAGACCGCCCAGAATGGATTTGCTGCCGGGAATTTCGCCCGTAACAAGAAAAACCCAGACTGGGTTGAAAATTGGTTCGATAACTGCCGTCAAAACACCTTGCAAAGCTGTAACCCGCTTGATGCCATAGGAAAAGAGAACCGCCGCGAGACCGATCTGCACAACACCAAGCGCCGATATGGCGGCTAGAGAGCGCGGTGAAATCACAAGCGGCGCGAGGAACAGCGAAATAATACCCGCGATAATCGCAGCAAAAATATGCCCCAGCAGCATCGAGGAAAGCGGATCGGCATCCTTTTGCTTTCGCATGAGCACAATGTTCAGCGCAAACGCGAAACCGGAAATGACCGCTACCGTATCGCCCAGAAGATGCCCGGCAGCCAGGGAATCCATGAAGAACAGAACCATGCCGGCACAGATAGCCAGCAGAGCCAGCCATTCTTCCAGTTTTGGAACTTCCTTCAGCATGTAGGAGCCAAGCAGCGCCACATATACCGGCGCTCCATACTGCAGAAGAATCGCGTTAGCTGCTGTCGTATGCTTGTTGGCAAAAACAAACAGCAGCATCGTTGCCGCGTACGCGAGCGCAGAGCTTGTCTGAAGCAGAGAAAACGTGAATTTAGGCTTTCTGATCCAGATGAAAAGAAAAAGAGCCGCTATGGCGCTGCGGGCACCGGCTATCGCGAAAGGCTGCCAGTCGATGAGCTTTATGAATAAACCGCCCATGCTCCAAAGGACAGCGCAGCCAGCCATTGCCAGGAGCCCAGCTCTTTTCCGCTCTGCGGAGGCGGCTATTTGAGCTGATTCCTTGCTAACCGCACTAGTGTCCACTTCAGCGCTCCAATTTTCTGTACACGATTCTATGCGGCCGATCAGCGTCGATACCGAGTGTCGCCCGGCGCCATTCCGCAAATTCAGTCCAGTTGCCGTCAAACCATATCGCCTGAGAATCCCCTTCAAACGCGAGAATATGCGTACAAACCCTGTCGAGGAACCAGCGGTCATGGCTCACAACAAGCGCTGCCCCCGCAAAACTGTCCAAAGCTTCCTCGAGCGCCCGCATGGTATTCACATCCAGGTCGTTGGTCGGCTCGTCCAGTAAAAGAACGTTCGCCCCTTCCTTGATCATCATGGCGAGATTAAGACGATTGCGCTCACCGCCTGACAGCACGCCGACTTTCCGTTGCTGATCCTGACCGGAAAAATTGAACCATGAACAGTACGCCCGCGAATTTATTTCACGCTTGCCGCCAAGCAGAATCATGTCCAACCCATTGGAGAGCTGTTCCCAGACCGTTTTTTCAGGATCCAGCCCTTCGCGCATCTGATCCGCATAGGCAAGGCGGACAGTGTCGCCCAACGTCAAAGAACCGCTGTCCGGTTTTTCTTTTCCTGTAATCATGCGAAGCAAGGTTGTTTTACCAGCGCCGTTCGGCCCGATAATTCCAACCACCGCGCCGGGCGGCACTTCGAATGACAAATCCTCAAACAGAATTTTATCCCCGTAAGCTTTGGAAATTTTATCCGCCTTCAAGACAACTTTGCCCAGGCGCGGCCCAGCTGGAATGACAATTTTCGTTTCGCGGATTTTTTCCTTGCCCTCGTCAGCTAGCAATTTTTCATACCGCTCAATACGAGCCTTGCTTTTCGCGTGGCGCCCCTTGGCGCTCATGCCGATCCACTCGAGCTCGCGCGCAAGCGTCCTGGCCCGTTCCGACTCACCCTTTTCTTCCTGCTCAAGACGCTTTTTCTTCTGATCCAGCCAGGAAGAATAATTGCCCTTCCAGGGGATGCCCTCACCTCGATCCAGCTCGAGAATCCAGCCTGCCACATTATCCAGAAAATAGCGGTCATGTGTTACGGCAATGACGGTTCCCTGATAATCGCGCAAATGGCGCTCAAGCCAGGCGACCGTTTCAGCATCGAGATGGTTGGTCGGCTCATCGAGCAGAAGAATGTCCGGTTTGCGCAAAAGGAGCCGGCACAGAGCGACACGGCGTCGCTCGCCTCCGGACAGATTGTCCACCACCTGATCCGCGGGCGGACACCGAAGGGCATCCATCGCGAAGTCAAGCCGTGAATCCAGATCCCAGGCATCCATTGCTTCCAGCTTTTCCTGAAGCGCCGCCTGTTTTGACGCCAGCTTGTCGAAATCAGCATCGGGATCGCCGAAGGCTTCATTGATTCTGTCAAATTCAGCCAGTGCATCAACAATTTCCTGGACACCCTCGCTGACTACTTCCTTGACCGTCTTCCCCGGCTGAAGGAAAGGCTCCTGCTCCAGATATCCGATTGTATAGCCGGGAGCGCAGGAAACCTCGCCCATGAATTCGGTATCGACACCGGCCATGATTCTGAGCAAACTGGACTTTCCAGAGCCGTTCAGACCTATGACGCCGATTTTCGCTCCATAAAAATAGGAGAGACTAATATCCTTGAGTACCTGTTTTGTTCCATGACGCCGTGAAACCCGGTACATGGAGTAAATTATTTTCTTGTCATCAACTGTTGCCATAACGCCACTATATAATAAATGTCGTGTTTCGTCTGCCCTTCATTTCCTTCAATATTGCGGACGGATCAGTATGACGAATCATCCGGTGAAGGTTTCCGTCTGTTCCGTTTGCTGAGGCCGCACACATGCTTGCTTGCCAGTTTCCTTTCTTTGGAGGCCCGCGAAGGCGCAGTCGGAATCCTCAGCCGGGGCTTGCGGGCGGCTCGAATCAACAGGTCAGCCATCCGGGCAACCGCGATTTCCCGATTCCGTATCTGGCTCCGTTCTTCCTGAACAGCGAGCACGAGTTCATCCTGCGCAGTAATTCTGCCGGAAAGTTTTTCACGGACCAGTGCCAGTTCCTCCGGGCTCAGTCCCTCGATATCGGCCAGGCACAATCTCGCAGTCACCTTTGTGTTGAGCTTGTTGACATTCTGCCCGCCCGGGCCTGAAGAACGGGAAAAATCGAGCTGGATAT
>CAZZJJ010000121.1:0-5332 GCA_964654405.1 uncultured Treponemataceae bacterium | reverse complement strand
AGGAAAATCGAAATGATGGAAGGCGGGGCTTCATGGCCGCCGAGCCGCCGGTCATTGCCCGCGGTGGATGCCGATGCACGGATCAGGGCAGCACGGGTGTCTACCGCCTGGATGACCGCCATTGAAAACACGAGAAAGCGGATAACTGCCTTTTCTGCTTCAATGCCGCTCGCTCCCGCCAGGGCAGCGCCTGGATCCAGGAGGTTGATGCCGGTATTAGTAGCCAGCGACCAGTTGATATGCTTTCCCGAACCGTTGACGCCGTCGAAGGGCTTTTCATGGAGCAGGGCTGCCATTCCGTGCCTGGCCGCGACTTTCCTGAGCGTTTCCATGACCAGCTGGTTGGCGTCGGCGGCGATGTTCGCCTGGGAAAAAATGCATGCCAGTTCAAACTGGTTCGGCGCTACCTCGTTGTGCTGGGTTTTGGCTGCAACGCCCATGGCCCAGAGCTCGCTGTTGACTTCATTCATAAAGCCTGCAACTTTTTCTTCGATAGCGCCATAGTAATGATCTTCCATTTCCTGCCCTTTTGCAGGCATCGAACCGAATACCGTTCTGCCTGACAGTACAAGATCGGGGCGCTTGCGGTACAGTTCAGCGTTGACCAAAAAATATTCCTGCTCGGGACCGGATGTTGGATAGACGCGATCCACATCCTTTTCGCCCAGAAGTTTTAAAACTTTCACAGCAGCCTTGCTGAGGGCATCCATGGAGCGCAAGAGCGGCACTTTTTTATCGAGCGCGTGTCCGTTGTACGAGACAAAGGCGGTAGGTATGCAGAGGGTCATCCCATTCGGGCTGGTTTTCAGAAACGCCGGGCTGGTGACATCCCAGGCGGTGTAGCCGCGGGCTTCGAAGGTTGCGCGAAGTCCGCCTGACGGAAAGCTGGAAGCATCCGGCTCACCCTTGACAAGTTCCTTGCCTGAAAACTCCATGATAATCCCGCCGTTTGCGAGCGGGGAAACAAAGGACTCATGCTTTTCCGCCGTTACGCCGGAAAGCGGGTGAAACCAGTGGGTGTAATGGGTCGCGCCGAACTCAGCGGCCCATTCCTTCATGGCTGCCGCCACAACTTCCGCGACCTCCAGCGACAGTTCTTTTTTTCCTGCCTGCACCTGCAGAATTTCAGAATAAATCGATTTCGGGAGCCTCTCTCGCATGACTTCATTGGAAAAGCAATGGCTTCCATAAAGGTTCATCAAAGTGTCATCACGTCCGTTCGGCATTTATATGTCTCCTCCTGCTGAGATTGAGCTATGTTATAGGTTATGTAGCAAATTGCATGCCAAAACCGCTTTATAGTGTCAGAAACAATAAAGCCTTGTCAGGAAACGATTTTTCCATCTTTGAAGAGAAAGCTGCGGGCTGTATGGTAGAGATGAAAATGACATATATGTAAGAATTATAGTAATTCTTACATTTTTGTACGAAATGCCCGATAGTCCAGCCTGAATCGATCCATGGCCAGCCTGAAACGCCGTTCCGTAACGCCAAGCCGCCGTGCCGCAGCGGCGGCATTGCCGCGTTCGATTTTCAAAGCCTCGACCAGAAGCTCCCTTTCGAGCCGAGCCAGCGCGGAATCCAGGGAGGAGGAGGGTTCGGTTCCCGTGGACTGTGCGGACTGAAGGCTTGGCGGCAGGTGGTAGGAATGGATGACGCCATCGGTGCTCAAGATGGCGGCGCGCGCAATGCAGTTTTCCAGCTCGCGGACATTGCCCGGCCAATGATAGATCATGAACAAATCCAGCGCCGGGCTAGAGATTCGTGTGATACGCTTGCCGGTTGTCGTTGCGGCAAGGGCGGCGAAATGGTCAGCGAGAAGGAGAATGTCGGCGCCCCGCTCCCGCAATGGTGGTAGGTGAATGGGGAAAATATTCAATCTGAAAAACAAATCCTGGCGGAAACGTCCTTCCTGAACTTCTTTCTGAAGGTCCTTGTTGGTTGCGGCGATGATCCGGGCGTTGGTTTTTATCTGCCGGCTGCCCCCGACGCGTTCAAAAGTTCGTTCCTGCAGAATCCGGAGCAGTTTGACTTGGACATTCGGCGAGAGATCGCCAATTTCGTCCAGAAACAGCGTTCCATCCCGCGCCAGCTCAAACCGTCCCTGGTGCGGCGCTGTCGCGCCGGTAAAAGACCCCTTTTCATGGCCGAAAAGCTCGCTTTCAATAATGCTCTCGGGCAGGGCTGCGCAGTTTACCGCGATAAAGGGACCGGCGCTCTGACGCGAACATTCATGAACAGCTTTGGCGACAAGCTCCTTGCCGGTGCCGCTTTCTCCTGTTATAAGCACGAGGGCATCGGTTGGTGCAACCTGAGAAATCATGGTGTAGACATCTTTCATCGCGCTCGACGAGCCAATGATGCCATGAAAGGAGAGCGGTTCGGCAGGCTTTTCATTGGCTGTCCGTAAAAATGGTTTCGCAGGCTTCAGGTTTTTGAGTTCTTCTTCACAGCTGTCAGTCTGCTCGAGCAAAGCTTTCCGGAGCGCAATGGCTTCCTGAATGATTCGGGATAGCCATTGTCCAAGATTGGAGATTTTTTCACGCTCTTCCGGATCCGGCGGGCTTGCAAGGCTCAGGCTGACAATCGCAGCTACACGGTTTTCGTACCGAATGGCAGATTCGAAAATAAAGGGGAACTGTTCGTCGCTTCCGATATAATCGCCGTCAGCGCCCAATGCCATGCCAAGAGGAAAACGCCCCATCCTGATTCGATCTGGCCTGAAGCTTTGAAAAAACTCGAGCGGCTCGCCAAAAATCTTGCCAATTCGGCTTGAATCCGATTCTTCCAGCCCGGCCATGATGTTCAGCCTCGGGAAGGCTTCAGCGATCTTCTGAACGCAGACAGCTACGCCCCGATCCAAATCCGGATAGAGCGTCAGGGTTCTTTGCAAATCAAAAAGAAGCGCAAGATTCGGCTCCGATGGTTGCCTGCCCAGGAGTGTCATGCATTTATTGTACGGTTGTACTCGAAGGCTGGAAAGAGGTTTTTATGAATTTTGATGATGAAATCACGAAGCGGCATGATTTTTTTTAATTCTTTTTATTTTTATGCAGGAAAAATGCAATATTTGTCACCGTCGGCGCTTGAAAAGGACTTGCTGGCATGCTATTTTCGTTTTCACCGATGGAGGAGCGATTCCCATCAGTAGTCCAGCCGAGGAACCGAAGCGCCGGCGACACTGGATGAAAGGGGAGAATCGCCGAAGGATTGCGGCCTGCCCGGCGGCAGCAGTCTTGGACGTTCGGGCTAACACCCGACGGCTGTCGCAGAAAAACTACCTTCTGCGGAGCGCCTGACGTACGGCTTCTCTTTCTGTTCAATACGGACTTTGGCAAATATTTCTTTGGAATATTTGCCGCGGAACGCTTCCTGCGGGAAGTTCCGAAGCTCTGGGCATGGTACCTGGTTTTTCAGGTATTTTCCCCATATCTGTATTTTTCCGAAAAAGCCTGCGTATATGGACTCCATCGCAATGGAGATACGCATGGGCTTGTACCGGACACCAGCAAATTCACCGCGCAATTTTCACATCAGCTTCGCGCCATCCACCGACCTCGAAGGCTCGGCCAACAGCATCGCTTTGCTCGAAAAAAATCCGCTTGTAAAACCATACCTGCAGCAGGGTAAAAAAATTCCAGTCACCATTCTTGGGGCGACCGGCGTCGTCGGCCAGCGTTTTTTGCGGCGCCTCGCGAATCACCCCTGGTTTTATCCAGCCTTCCTCGCCGCAAGCGAAAAATCAGCAGGCCGCCGATATGATGAAGCCTGCGCCTGGCACCTGGATGGCGAACCCTGGGCTGGCATGGGCGCAGTGACCGTGACTGCCTGCACGCCGGAGGAAGCTTATGCTCCAATCGTATTTTCCGCCCTCGACGCAGAACCTGCCCGGCAGATTGAACCGCTTTTCGCGCAGGCTGGAGCGTATGTTTTTTCGAACGCGAGTGCCTTCAGAATGGAAGATGATGTGCCGCTGCTCATACCCGAACTGAATCCGGATCATCTGGCCATGCTGGGATATCAGCGGAAAAAACGCAGCTGGAAGGGGGCGATTGTCACCAATCCCAACTGCACAACGGTCATGATCGCCAGCGCCCTCGCGCCGCTGGAAAAGGCATTCGGCATCGAAGCGGTGATCGTTACGAGCCTTCAGGCTATTTCCGGCGCAGGCTATCCTGGAGTCTCTGCGATGGATATCACCGGCAATGTTATTCCGTTTATTAAAAACGAAGAACCCAAGGTTGAAATCGAATCGAACAAGATTCTGGGCCGGGTTGCCGCGCTGGGAGAAAAAATGGAATTTGTGAACGCTCCCTTTGCAATGTCCGCAACCTGTACGCGCGTTCCGGTTCTGGAAGGACATACGATTTCGATATCGGTCAGGCTCAAAGGAAAACCGACGCTGGATGAAGTCCGCTCTGCACTGCAAAATTTTGTCCCAGCGACAGCCGGCTTTGAACTGCCGAGCGCTCCGGAGAAATTCCTGGAACTCAATCCCCTGGAGAACCGGCCTCAGCCGCGCCGCGACGCTGAAAAAGACGGCGGCATGCGGATTATCGTCGGCAGGGTGCGTGAATGCCCGATCCTGGGATTCAAGCTGGTTTCGATGGGGCACAATACCGAACGGGGCGCTGCCGGCGCTTCCGTGCTGAACGCGGAAATTGCTTTGGCTATGGGGGTTTTACAATGAACACCGCAATGGAACGAACGGAGAGACCTGAAGCTGACCGTCCGCTGGTTATGAAATTCGGCGGGACTTCGGTTGGAAGTGCCCAAAGAATGAAGGATGTCGCCGTCCTTGCCCGCGTCAACGCCCAGAACGGCGTGCTGGTTGTCGTCTCCGCCATGTCTGGCGTGACGGATTCGCTTTTCAGGGCGGCCCGGCTGGCATTTGAGGGTAATCTTGAAGCTGCAAACGCTGTCTGCGAAGACTTGCGCGCAAAACATTACGAGACTCATAGAGAGCTTTCACCCAGGACCGAGACCGCTGATGAATTCGCCTATATCGACGAAATCATCGATGCCCTGAAAGAGCGGCTCCATGGTGTCGCTCTGCTTCGCGAATTGAGCCCGCGGTCTATGGACGCGATAGCATCGAGCGGCGAACTGCTCTCGGGCCAGCTGGTTGCCCGCGCAATAGGCTGCCGCTACATCGACGCCCGGCCCCTCATGAAAACCGATTCCCGCTTCGGGGAAGCGCGCCCCGATATGGAAGCGATCAAAGCCGCTGTAAACGAGCATGTCGCTCCTTTGATGCGACCGTGGGAAATCGTTGTTACACAAGGATATATTGGTTCCGATCAGGAAAACGCGACCACGACGCTCGGCAGAG
>CAZZJJ010000120.1:0-5340 GCA_964654405.1 uncultured Treponemataceae bacterium | reverse complement strand
CGAGCGAAAGCTCCCGGCCGGGGACAATCCGGCTGAAACCCATTCTGAAATAATGCCGGGCGGCACGCCAGTTGGTGCAATCCGCCTGGGTGCTTAGGTGGAATTCCTTGTCGGGGAAGGCCTCTCGCAGGATATCATAGGCGCCTGTGTCGGACACAATAAACCCATCGAAGGGATATTCAGCGATGCGGGGCAGGGCTGATTCGAGCTTGCGCAAGTCATCGTCATGAAAAACGATATTGACGGCGCAATACAGCTTGCGCTGCCGCTCTAAGCTGAAAAAGCTTTTAACTCGAGCAATTTTTTCAGGCGCGCCTTCATCGGTATCATCGATGTTTTCGGCTTTTGCCCGGAGGCTGAAAAGCGGCAGTCCGATATAGGCAGCATCAGCGCCGTAGCGGTACGCGTACCGGAGTTTTTCAATGCTTCCTGCGGGCGATAGAAGTTCCATGCGGTCAGTATTCCCGGAATGGGCCTTTTTGTCTATTGCGGCATAGAGGGGCGGGAAGAGCTTTTTATACGATGAGGCGGATTTTTCATGGTATCTTGCAGGGTGCCCATTGGACAGTATGCGCACCAGGAGCGCGGTTTGAACAGCAGACCTGAAATCGTGCTGATTCCGATGGAGGCGATATAGATTGCCCAGAATACGCGGCCAATTTGCTGGACTGAGCCGTCAGATCTCGCCAGAAGGCTGATGACGCAGAACATCATGAAGCCGCAGAGCATTCTTCGAAATTCAGTTGAATAAAGGTAAGGCGGTAAAACCTTGTTGCGCGAGACCGTTTTCATGGTAAAGGAAAGCGCTCGTCCGTTCGGGCAGAAACCTGAACAGAAACTGCGTGTCTTGCGAGCGTTCATTATCAGCGCAATGGCGATGAGCAAAGGCACAGCCAATCCCAGGATTGGGATAAAATAGCCGCCAAGAGCAATGGCAAGAACAAATATAAGCGAGACAATTTTCCATCCGGAGTTATAGAACGCTGAAGGAATTATATTCATGGTATCAATATATAATAAAATTATTATATATTGCAAGAGAGGCAGGCAAGCCAGGATAGGGATCCGATACCAGCTTCATGAAATATACAAGGTTCGTGACACTCCGGTCTGCCTGTCAGCACGAGCCGAGATTTGAAATTAGCTTGCTTGACATTTTATACAAAAAAGCATGATTATTGGAACAGAACGCTTGGACGCCATGCCGCCGAGACGTGAGGTAAACCATGAATACTGCCTTTTTGCCTCCCTGTTCGCAGGGGGCGCAATGCATCTGATAGAACTGCATTCTGTCAATTTTCAATACGAAAAGTCTGCTCAGCCCGCCTTGCAGAATATAAGCCTGTCCATCGATGAAGGTGAATATCTTGCTCTGGTCGGCAACAACGGGTCTGGCAAGAGTACGCTGGTCAGGCTCTTCAATGGACTCAGACTCGCCACTTCCGGAACAGTTCTGGCCGCCGGCAAAAACCCTGCTGAGCGCGCCAACCTGCAATATATCAGAAGAACTATAACGATCGTTTTTCAATCGCCGGCCGATCAGATTGTCTCGAGCTGTGTCGAGGAAGATGTCGCCTTTGGCCCATCCAATCTCGGATTGAGCCAGGCTGAAATCGATGTCCGGGTTCAAATGGCGTTGCAAGCGGTCGGCCTTCTGGAGCATGCAAAACGGCCGACACGCTTTTTATCCGGCGGTCAGCAGCAAAAGCTTGCAATCGCCGGTGCGCTCGCCATGCAGCCTCGCTGTATTATTTTCGATGAGGCCACATCCATGCTGGATCCCAAAACGAGGGCTTCAGTCCTGTCCCTGATGAAGGAGCTGTCCGAACAGGGAATCGCGATAATCCATGTCACCCATGATATGGATGAAGCCATCCAGGCCGGCAGAATCATCGCGCTCGATAAAGGGCGGCTTGTCTATGACGGAAAGCCGGAAGGGTTCTTTACGGCAAGTGAAAAGCCAAAGTCTCTGTCGCTGGCGGAATCGCTTGGCTTGGAATTGCCGTCGGTGTTGAAACTGGCTCGAAGCTGGAGCCAGACACTCCCGCTGAATTCGACCTATCAGGATATGGCGAAACAGCTTGTTGCAGCCGCAGGGCAAGGGAAGACAGGGATTTCGGTCGCCAGCGCGAATGGCGGCAGCTCGTTGTCCCAAAAATCACCGCAGCCACGAAATGATGTATTATTTTCTGCACAAATCGAAGCGATTCGATATAACAACGTTCGATTTTCCTATCTTTCTGGCACCACGAATGAAGTGATGGCACTTAAAGATGTATCATTTTTAATACCGAAAGGTACAATGATAGCCTTTGTCGGCATGACAGGCTCAGGGAAATCCACTGCGCTTCAGCTTGCCAACGCGCTTTTAAAGCCCGTAAGCGGTGATGTTCTCATCTTTGGCCGGAATACCCGCGAAAAATCAGTCGACCTGAAGGCTCTTCGCATGAACGCCCCCTTTTCCATTCAAAGGCCGGAATCAGCGCTTTTTGAAGCACATGCCGCCGATGATGTCGCTTTTGGCCCCCGAAACCAGGGCTTGAAGGGACCGGCTTTAGTGCGCCGTGTCGAAACCTGGATGAATCGCGCAGGGCTTCCCTTCATCGAATTTCGAGATCGGTTGATAAAAACCCTGTCAGGCGGCGAAAAGAGGAAATTGGCGCTTGCAGGGGTTTTCGCGCTGGAATCCGATACGCTTCTGCTTGATGAACCTGGCGCAGCGCTCGATCCGGGATCGCGGGCTTCCGTTTTTTCCTTGTTGGAACATCTGCATGAGCAGGGGAAAACGATTCTTTTTGCGACACATTCGATGGATGAGGCGATACGGGCGGATCTGGCGGCGGTTTTCAAGGACGGGTGTCTTATGGCATTTGGGCCGCCGCGAGAGGTGTTTTATCGCGATTATGAGGAATCCTGGGGCATCGATCGGCCAAGGATTGTCCAATTTGCCATGGCACTCGAAGCTGAAGGAGCCAACCTGCCGTATTATCCTGTTTCAGCCGAAGAAGCCTTGAGCCTTTTCGAAGCCGGGAGACTGCCATGAAAAATCTCGAATTTTTCAGGAATATCAGCATTGGGCAGTATATCGACAGCCATTCGCTGTTCCACGGCTTGCGGCCCGTCACCAAATATCTTTTACTCCTGGGCTTGATGGTGCTCGCGATCGCCGCGCCAACCCTTGCCGGCGCGGGCTTTGCCTTTTTTGCGGCCCTTGTTCTTGCTCAATTTTCAAAGGTGCCGCTTTCCTTTCTCTTGCGGTCGCTCAAGCCGATTTTCCCGGTGATTATTCTTTCCTTTATGTTGCAATTTCTGTTTCGATGGCCCGGCGACAGCTCCATAACCCTCATTTCGCTCGGCATTTTCAGCTTGACGGTGCGGGAATTGTGGGTTGTCGCGATGATTCTGATTCGGGCTGCTGCCATGATGACCATTGTCGGATGGTTCACTTCCATAACGACAGAAGCCGAAGCAGCCAAAGGAATCGAGGATATTGCGCGTCCGATTTCTAGCAAAACACTTCCGATACACCGTCTTGCCTTGGCGGTGGCGGCCGCGATTCGATTTATCCCCATTATTGCTGGAGAACTCGAAGAAATTGTCAAAGCCCAGGCTTCGCGCGGTGCTGATTTCGGCCAGGATACCAAGGGCTTGCTGGCCAAGGCCAGAGCATATCTGCCTTTGTTTGTGCCGGTCACAATCCGGGCACTGGAGCGGGCGGAGATGCTTGCTGAAGCCATGGAGGCTCGCTGTTATACGGGAGAGGGGCAGACTGTGGCTCCTAAAACCCCGATGAAATGGTCCGAAGTGCTCATCCGGATTTCAGTCCCTGTCATTGTCATCAGCGTCCTCGTGATGGACGTTTATTTTGTAAGCGCCTGGATTCGACCGTACTAGGCGGATACCGGGCATGGAGGTTTGTATGGACACGCAGAAAAAGGTATCTTCCGCGACATCCAATTCCTGGATGCGGAAGACGATGGTAACCGGTGCTTTGAGCGCGGTCTCAATCGCTCTGTTTTTAACCCCCTTCGGGTATATTCCCTGGCTGGCGGGGGCTTCCCTGACGGTCATGCATGTGCCTGCAATATTGGGCGGAGTGCTGGAGGGGCCGGTTGTCGGCGCGATCGTTGGCGGTATTTTCGGCGTGACGAGCCTGATAAAAGCTGCGACTGCGCCGCAAGGCCCCATCGATGTGTTTTTCACCAATCCGCTAGTCTCTGTCGTTCCGAGGATGCTGGTTGGCTTTTTTGCCTGGCTTTTCTACAAATTGCTCGCCAGGTGGAATATCCATGCTGCTTCCATTGCGGCAGGCATCGGAGGCTCCATTGTCAATTCAGTGCTGGTCCTGGGCGCGCTGGTGCTGTTCGGCGCCATACCGCTCGCGGTTGCAGGCTCGGTATTTGTTGCGAACAGCCTTGTGGAGGCGGTCCTCGCCGCGGTGCTGACGCTGGGTGTCATAACAGCCTGGAAAGGTGTCGGCAATCGCAGCGGCAAGGCAAAGCTGGCTGACGAAGAATAATCTGAGGCGCGTGATATGGAAGGGCAGACGACGGAGCTCTGAAGTCATGGTCATACTGGCTCATGGTTCCGCTTTTCTGCCCGCATACCCCGCAGGCTTTTAAGGAGAAAGGGATGATCGTTGTCGTTGATATTCGAAACAAGGTGGTGACCGTCGGCATCCTCCAGCAGGATGATGTAACAGCGGCCAAGCCCGAATCTCTGCCTGAACCGCTCAAATGGCGGAGTATCAGACGATACGGAGCATTTCATGAGAGGACTTCAGACGAGTTCAGCCAGCTCATCAGCCAGATGGTCGCGGAATTGGCACCGGCTTCAGCTTCGGCGTCCGGGCTTGTATCTCCACAAAGCGGCAGCAAAGGCCCAGAGCCGGTTGTCTGGATTTCTTCGGTCGTTCCGGCACTGACCGGCGTGCTTGCCGCCTCGGTGGAGGCTGTCTTCAAGGTGACTCCGCACGTTGTGGGACCGGGCACCAGAACCGGCATCAAGATACGGACTGATTTCCCTTCCGAGCTTGGAACCGACCTTGTCTGTGCAGCTGCGGGTGCGAGGCGGCTGACATCCAGACCTTGCCTCATTGTCGATTTTGGAGTTGCGCTGACCATTTCAGCGGTCAATTCACGGGGTGAATTCCTAGGGGCGGCCATAACTGCCGGTCCGCGGATTGCCGCTGAAAGCCTCAGGCAGGAAACCGCCCAGCTTGTGGAGGCTAACCTCGAATTTCCCGCCAGCGCTATCGGAAAATCAACCCGGCATTCCATCTGCTCCGGTATCATGATCGGCTACACAGGGCTGGTGCGCCAGCTTCTTCTGGAAATGGGC
>CAZZJJ010000119.1:0-5340 GCA_964654405.1 uncultured Treponemataceae bacterium | reverse complement strand
GGGATTTTGTTGATTTCTTTGAGATACTGGGAAAGTATATTTTCATCGTCATTGAGGTCGAATTCTGAAGAAGAAAGGGTATTGCTTTTTTTCATGGCTGTGATCTCCTTTGCCCTTATATATTAGCAGATTCCATGCCAGAAGAAGAAATATTGAAAACAATTTTAAAATATTAGATAATTATATATTATATAATAAAATAAAAATCATCTTTGTCACCCGGCCATCTGGGGTGGCGGTCTGTTGCGTATAAAACAGAAGACCAATGTGTCATTATGATATGATGCTAAAAAATTCGACCTGGAGTGTGTGGATTTGATACAATTCGAACCAAAAAGCAAGAATTTCCTATAATTCTGTTACGCTTTTCACCCGCCCGCAGCATTGGCTGTACGGCAGCCCTGATCCGCAGGGGCATCGCTGTGAAGGATTGATTGCATTGGCAGCTGCCGAGGTGAAAGCGACAACCGCGGATCGGCGATTTGGTGACGAAAAGCCAAACTCAGGAAACGTGGGTCTTATTTTCCGGAAGATCACGAGCTTCTCTCCGCATTCGCTGCCGAGCAGCAGTCCTTGCGCGTTAATCTGCTTCCATGTGTCCATCAGAATTTTAAGAACCGTTTCGCGCTCGGCATAGCTGGAGAACTTTTTCAATGGTTTTTTAACCAAGTACGCTGCCATCTGGATATTCATGAAAGCGTAAAAGTCATCGAGCTCAGGAGTAGGCTGACGGGGCATGCCGTATTCGTTGATAGTCCTCAGATAAAGCTGACGGGCAAAACCGCGGCGGCGAAGTTTTTGGGCAGAAGAAAGGCTTTTTATGGCGAGGTCCCGTTTATCCAGACGTAAAAGAGCAACTGACAGCCAGTACAAGGCCCTCGACAGCTCGTCGTTGCACGCTGGGGGAATTGCCTCGACTGCTTCCCGCAGGATGACAAGCGCCTTGTCAGGCCGGTGCCGTGCCAATTCCTGCAAACCTTGATGGAGCAGCCAAATGTTGTCTTTCTTTCCGTTTCTGTTCATGATCGTTAAGAAAATATAATAATTATAATGTTCAAGGGCAAGGCTGGCAGGGTTTTGATGAACCGCGGCGGCAAGCCATGAGAACTACCATGGAAGAAGGAGCCAGCGCATACGATTTTTGATATGCCAATTCCTTGTAAGGCGGGTCGAAATGATATCCGCCCTGGCCGGGAATCGCGGTATCGATGACGAGACGCCAGGGAATCTGGGCTGGGTGCGGCGGAATGATAAAAGCGCAGGATTCTGAAGATCCATTAAACATCAGATAGAAATCGCTGTCATCGCAGCGGCTGAAAATATCGGCTTCAGTTCCGTCAATCCGAGCTGCCAGTGTCTGGTTGATCTTTGTCCAGTCCGGTGTATGACCGTGTTCGTCAAACCAGGTTATATCGGGCATTTCGTTTTCATCTGAATCTTCGCCGGTATAGAATTCCGGGCGCCTGAAGACGGGGTGGTTTTTCCTGAATCGGATAAGCGAGCGGGTAAATTGGAACAGGTCGTGATTTTTTTCAAGCAAGGACCAGTCGTACCAACTGATTTCGTTATCCTGGCAATAGGCGTTGTTATTGCCGCGCTGGGTGCGGCCGATTTCATCGCCACCCAAGAGCATGGGTGTTCCAATTGAAAGAAAAAGCGTAGAGAGGAAGTTCCGCATTTGGCGGGATCTGAGCGCCAGGATGCCGCTGTCGCTGGTTGGTCCTTCTGCGCCGTGGTTGCGTGAAAAATTGAAGTCCACGCCGTCATGGTTGTTTTCGCCGTTTTCCTCATTGTGTTTTTTTTCGTAGGAAACCAGGTCATGCAGGGTAAAACCATCATGGGCGGTGATGAAGTTGATTGAATGAAAGGGTTTACGGCCGTCGCGGAGGTAAAGATCGCTGGAGCCGGTGATGCGGGTTGCGAGGTGCATGGCTGAGAACGGCTCGCCGCGCCAGAATTTGCGGACATCGTCACGGAATTTATCATTCCACTCCGCCCAGCGGCCGCCGGG
The DNA here is from genome assembly GCA_964654405.1 of uncultured Treponemataceae bacterium. Taxonomy (GTDB): domain Bacteria; phylum Spirochaetota; class Spirochaetia; order Treponematales; family Rectinemataceae; genus JAJTBL01. The sequence continues at coordinate 3,329 of CAZZJJ010000119.1, read as the reverse complement.
AAAGGCGCCTACCTGGTAGGCACCGCCAGCGTCCCAGGCTTCGGCTATAATTTTAGTGTCACGGAGCAGCGGATCTTCAGCGATAGACTCAATGACAGGCGGATTTTCCAGCAGCCTGCCGGATGCGTCGCGGCCCAGAATCGACCCAAGGTCGAAACGGAAACCATCAACATGCATGTGGACAACCCAGTAGCGCAGGCTTTCCCGGATCAAGGTTCGCATAACCGGATGGTTGCAGTTGAGGGTATTGCCGCAGCCGGAATAATTTTTGTAATAGCGCTTGTTGGTGTCCAGCATATAGTAGATTGAATTGTCCAAGCCGCGGAAACTGAGGGTCGGCCCCAGCTCATTGCCCTCAGCGGTGTGATTGAAGACAACATCCAGAATTACTTCAATGCCGGCCTTGTGCAGTTCGCGGACCATGTATTTGAATTCACGGACCGGGCGGCCGGGGTCTTCGGGAGGATGCGGCTCGCCGTCCACAAAGGCATACGAAGCTTTTGGGGCGAAAAAAGCCAGCGGTGAATAGCCCCAGTAGTTTTTCAGCAGTTCTCCGGTTTTCGGGTTGCGCCTAAAGCGCTCCAGCGAATCGAATTCGTGAATCGGAAGAAATTCGATACTAGTGATGCCGAGATCCTTGAAGTAGTCGATCATTTCGACGACACCGCGGTAGGTCCCCGGATGCTGGACTTTGGAATGGGGACCGCGGGTGAGGCCGCGGAGATGGGTTTCGTAAATGATGCAGTCTTTCAGCGGATAATTGAGCGGCGCGTCGCCCTGCCAGTCGAATTCATCATTGACCACGACACATTTTGGAATGCGCGAATCGTCCTGAAGGCCGGAAAAAGAAAGGTCGAGCGCTGGGTCGGCGGGGTCATAGGCGAGGGCGCTTCCCAGATCCCAGGTTCCGTCAGTCAGCGCCTTGGCGTATGGGTCTACGAGCGCGCGATGTTTATTAAAGCGGTGTCCTTCTTCCGGCTTGAATGGACCGTCGGCGCGCCAGAGGTAGAGGGTGCCTTCCGCAAGACCGGGGATAAAACAATGCCAGATGTCACCCGTTTTGTTTTTTTTGGGATCGAGCGCAAGCTGGAAACGCGGCGCGCTGTCATTGAAGTTTTCGTAAAGGCAGAGAAAAAGCTGGGTGGCGTGGCGTGAAAAAACGGAAAAGTTGACACCTTCCCGATAAATAACGGCACCAGGCTCGATTGGGTTGCCTGGTGCCAGTTCGATGTGTTCAGGTAAGGTGCTCATCCCGAAGGATTATAGCAGGTTTATGGCTTTTTGAAAACAACAACAGCGTTTTGCCCGCCGAAACCCATGGAGTTTTTAATAAATGCTCTGACTGGCATGGAAATGGGCTTGTTCGGGACATAGTCGAGATCACATTCGGGGTCGGGATTTTCCAGGTTGATGGTCGGGTGGATGTAATCTTCGTTCATGCCGAGAATGGACGCGATTGATTCAATGGCGCCGGCGGCTCCGATGCAGTGGCCGGTCATCGACTTCAGGCTTGAAATCTTGAGCTTGTATGCGTGGTCGCTGAAGGCGTGCTTGATGGCTTTTGTTTCAATGGGGTCGTTGAGCGGGGTGGACGTTCCATGGGCGCTGACATAATCGATGTCTTCCGGCTTGAGGCCGGCATCCTTGATGGCAAGTGTCATGGCGCGGGCAACACCGCGGCCTTCCGGGTCGGGAGCTGTGACATGGTGGGCATCGCAGGTGGCGGCAAAACCAGCAACTTCTGCGTAGATTTTTGCGCCGCGGGCTTTGGCGTGTTCATATTCTTCCAGAAGCAGAATTCCGGCGCCTTCTGCCATGACAAAACCATCGCGGTCCTTGTCAAAAGGCCGGGACGCTTTGTCGGGAGCATCGTTGCGGGTTGAGAGCGCCTGGATGTTGATAAAACTGGCCATGCACATCCGCACGATGGATGCTTCAGCGCCGCCGGCGAAAATCATGTCTGCATAGCCGTTGCGGATGAGCCGCATTCCCTGGCCGATTGCATCGGTTGCAGCGGCGCAGGCGGTGACAATAGTCTGGCAGGGTCCGGTCAGGTTGAGGGTCATGGCAATGTGGCCGGGGCCGAAGTTGGCAAGTCCCTTTGCGACAGTAAGGGGAGGAACGCGGCCGGGACCTCGTTCGATGAGGCGCGCCACAGCGTCTTCGATACTCTGCGAACCGCCTTGTCCGGTTCCCAGACAAACGCCTGTCCGCTCGGAATCAAGATCTTCCTTGGTGAGTCCTGCGTCGGCCAGGGCTTCCAGCGCTGCGTAGACAGAAAACTGCGCGTAACGATCCATTTTTTTGGATTCTTTGGAGTCAAAGCGTTTTGAAGGGTCAAAATCCTTCACTTCGCCAGCAATTTTGACAGCGAGATCGGAAGTGTCAATCAATGTTATAGGACCGATTCCGTTTTTTTGTGCTTTGACACCCGCCCAAAAGCTGGGCACATCGTTGCCGATTGGGCTGACAACACCGAGACCGGTTACGACCACTCGTCTTTGTTCCATGATTTACATCCCCATTCCGCCGTCAGTCTGAAGGACGACGCCGGTACAATATGATGACATCGGTGAACAGAGGAATAAAGCCGCCTGAGCGACTTCTTCCGCGGTTCCAGCGCGGCCCAGAGGAATTGAGTCCTTGAGCTTTTGCTTGAACTCTTCGGGTATCTTATCAGTCATCGAGGTTTCGATAAAGCCTGGTGCAATGGCATTGACCCGGACATTGCGGGAAGCAACTTCGCGGGCAAGGCTTTTGGTAAACCCGATGAGACCGGCTTTGGATGCCGAGTAGTTCGTCTGACCGCCATTGCCGGTTATACCGACGACGCTCGAGACATTGAGAATGACTCCTGAGCGCTGTTTGAGCATCGATCTGACAGCGGCCCGCGAAAGGAAAAAGGCACTGGTCAGGTTGGTGGCGAGAACGGCCTCCCAGTCCTCGGTTTTCATGCGCATCAGAAGGCCATCGCGGGTGATGCCGGCGTTGTTGACGAGAACATCGAGGCGGCCTTCTTTGGCAAGAATTGTGGTGATAGCGGCTTCCGCGGACGCTTCATTCGACACATCACAGGAAAGCCAAATGGCTTTGGGAGTATCCGCGCTGATAAAATCCGGAGCGGTTCTGGAGAGCGCATACACGGTTGCGCCTTCTTCCAGAAATTTTTTCGCGATCGCGGCACCGATACCGCGGGAAGCGCCGGTTACCGCGCAGATTTTTTCTTTCAGCAATAAATCCATGAATCACTCCTCAGAGAGAAATGGAGGCGAGCGCGTCGAGCGTGCCGCCAGCCAGACATGGAATGGAAGAACCGGAGGCTTTCCAGA
>CAZZJJ010000118.1:0-5372 GCA_964654405.1 uncultured Treponemataceae bacterium | reverse complement strand
TTCTTTTGTGATTTTGTTCTCATGATACACAGTGCAGGTCTTTACCTGCACTGTTAGTATATGGTAATATACGCGCCATAATCGTGCACTTATCCAACCGTAGGTGTCCGATTGTGTGCAAATCCTGGCAGTATTCCCCGTTGCGCTGACAGGATGCGCGGTAGAGGAGGTCAGTTGGCAGACAAGGACTTGCGGATAAATGAACAAATCCGCGTGCGCGAAGTGCGGCTTATCGATGAAAAAGGCGAACAGCGAGGCATTGTTTCCACGCTGGAAGCTTTGCGAATAGCTCGAGAGGTCGGTTTGGATCTGGTGGAGGTGGCTCCGCAATCGGTTCCGCCGGTGTGCAAACTGCTCAATTATGGCAAATTTAAATTTGAGCAGGAAAAGAAAATCAAGGACGCCAGAAAACACACCAAGCCGACTGAAATCAAGGAAATCCGTATGCAGCCGAAGATAGCCGGGCATGACCTGGACTTCAAATCGGAGCACATCCGCGATTTTCTGGAGCAGGGTTACAAAGTCAAGGTGACCATTCGATTCCGAGGCAGAGAGCTTGCGCATACGGAGATTGGTGAGGAAATCCTCAAGAAAATTCTTGCCAAACTGGAAGGCTATTATGTCATGGAAAAACTTCCGCTCATGGAAGGTCGTTTCATGTCGATGGTTCTTCAGCCCAAAGCCTCCATTATTAAAAAACAGCAGGCCGAGGAAAGCCCGGCCTCCGGTGTGACAGCAGAATAAGCCAGATTACGTCAAGGATGGTAGATTATGCCCAAGATGAAGACAAAGAAAGCGGCCAGCAAGCGATTTACCCTGACCGCCAGCGGAAAGGTAAAATACAAGAAGATGAACCTTCGCCATATTCTGACCAAGAAGACTACCAAGCGGAAGAGAAATCTCAGAAAGCCAGGCTTTGTTGCTGCCGGTCCGGTTCATCAGATCAAGAAGAAGCTTTTGCCCAATGGCTGAGAGCGCCCGTTAGTACAGGAGAATAACTATGCCAAGAGCAGTAGACGGTACCAGAAGAAAAGATCACCGCAAAAAAATATTGAAGATTGCCAAAGGGTATTGGGGAAGACGCCATTCCAACTACAAGGTCGCGAAAGACGCTGTAGCCAAGGCTCTTTCTGATGCATACAAGGACAGGCGAGATAAAAAGGGTGTTTTCAGAACCCTCTGGATCGCTCGAATCAACGCGGCCTGCCGGGCTCAGGATATTACCTACAGCAGGTTTATTGAAGGTCTTGGCAAAGCAGGTATCACCCTCGACCGCAAACTGCTTGCCGACCTCGCCGTACGCGATCCGGCAGCTTTTACCGCAGTCGTCGACAAGGCCAAGTCAGCCTTGCAGGCATAAGCTATGGTCAGTCTCGAGCAGATTCGCGCCCTTGAAGCGCGGGTTGAAAAAGCGGTTGTCCTGATTGACAAACTTCGCAGGGAAAACGCGGAGCTGGAACAGAAACTCATCGACGCAACCCGCGCTGAGGAACAGGTTCGAAACGCATATTCCGAGCTCGAGAGAAAAACAGCGCTTTCGGTACGGCTTGCTTCCGAATCAAGCTCCCGTATCGAAGAGCTGACTTCCAAGGCCCGGGAAGCTGAAGAACGGGCCAAAGAAGCGGAGCTTCGAGCCGCTGAATCCGCGGAGCGGGCTGCAGCGTTTGAACGCAAAGCCAATGCTGCGGAAGCTGAAGTTGCCTCATATCGCGACAGAGCGCTGGCCGCCGAGCATCGGGCAGCCGAGCTTGAAAGCCACGCGGAGGAACTCCGGAAAGAACAGGCCCGGATTGAAGATGGGCTTGTGCATGCTTTAGAAAAACTGGATGCCTTTGAGGATCTGGTAATGGGCATTTCCGTGCAGAAAAGCACCGATTTGGAAGAATCGGTTCAGTCTCGGGACGAAAAGGTGGAGGCGGTTGACGAGTCCCAGTCGACCCTTGTGTCCCAGGATGCCACGTTTCACGGAGCCGATAATGAGCTCGACATCTTCTGACGGATCAAAGAGCGAAAGCGCCATGATTGAAAGCACGGGAACTCCGAGAATTGTTTCAATTGAAATTCTCGGCGTGTCATTTTCCATCAAGACTGATGATGACCCTGAATACATTCAGGGCTTGGTCTCGGAGCTTAAAAAGCGTCTTTCGGACATTTCCCGGCAGATGAAAATTGTCGACCCGCTGAAATTGGCTATCATCACCAATCTTTTGACGCTCGATGAAATGCATCAATCCAAAGAGCAGAAGCAGACAGTATCCAGAGACTACGAGGCCTCGAGCCTTTTACAGGATATTGACAAACGATTGGGAGAGCTGGGGCTCTGATTAATTTTTCGATGAAAAGAACATGGAGGAGAGAAGCATGATAATGCCGCTCGAAGAGCTCATCAATAATAATAAAAACGCCTATGAACTTACAGTTGCAATCAACAGGCGGGCTTTTCACCTGGCAGTCATGAAGACTCCGGATGTTGAAAAGAACAATGGAAAGGTTGTCTCTCTGGCAACACGGCACATTTTTGATAAGACTGTTGAATACAAATTCATTACCGACTGATATCATCATTGTAACCGGCCCGACGGCATCGGGAAAGACGGAGCTTCTTTCACAGCTTTTTGCGAAAGGAGCTCCTGATTTTTTTCAATCGCTTTCTGGAAAAATCACCGCGCCTTATGACCATGCGGAAATAATCAGTGCTGATTCCATGCAGGCATATCGCGGCATGGATATTGGAACAGCAAAACCAGATGCCGCGCTGATATCCGCTTTGCCGCACCACCTTATCGATATCAAGGACCCTGATGAGCAATATACCGCCGGTGAATTTGTCAGGCTGGCTGACAGCCTGATCGGAGGAATGCGCAGCCGAATACTTCCAATCATCAGCGGCGGTACTGGTTTCTATCTGAAAAACTTCATTATAGGACCGCCGCCTGCGCCGCCGTCGGACCCCGCTGTCCGAAAACAGGTCCAAGAAGATTTGCGACGGTTCGGAATCAGCACTTTACGAGATGAGCTTTTAAACGCCGATCCGGAGAGCTATGCGCGGATTGCGTACAATGATGTCTACCGACTGACCCGGGCGCTTGAGATTATCCGGGCAAGCGGGAAACCTTTGTCAGCCTTCGCGCCTTCTGAATCGCCGCGGCATGGCTATCGTTTTCTGGTGCTGGGGGTGGAACGGCCCCGCGAAGAACTGCGGGAACGCATAGAACGGCGCGTTGAGGCTATGTTCGCAGCAGGGCTTCCTGCGGAAGTTGCAAGGCTCAGAAAAATGGGATACAACGCAGATTGCCCCGGCATGCAGGCTATCGGCTACCGTGAGTTTTTCGAGCTTGAAGACAGCGGCATGGACGCCATAATGGCAGCCATAACGCTGCATACGCGGCAGTACGCTAAGCGGCAGATGACATTCTTCAAATCATTGCCAGGAATTCAATGGATACAGCCCGAAGCCTCACAGCTTGCCGGCAAAATACGCGACTTTCTTATGTTTCGGCTCTGAAGAATCCGACCGGCGCAGCGCTTGAAAATTGCATGATTGGCGAAAAATCTTCAAGTGTCACTTTCCATCATCAAGGAAAACCGGTATACTCCGATTCGGAATGACCACAACAACCCTGCTGTTGACCGCACTCCTCGCACTCGCCCCCATCTCGGAACTGAGAGGCGCCATACCATTCGCGGTTCTTCGAGGCATTTCTCTTCCGGCCGCTGTTCTGATCAGTATCGGCTTCAATGCGCTTGTGCCGCTGGTTGTTTTTATTTTTCTTTCGACCCTGCACAAATTTCTCTATCGCTGGAATCTCTATCATAGCTTTTTTGACCGCGTTGTGGAAAAAACCCGGATAAAAGTGCATCCAAAAGTTGAAAAATATGGTTATCTGGGATTATTGCTCTTTGTTGCAATTCCATTGCCGGTTACTGGTGCCTGGACCGGAGCTCTTGGCGCCTGGATTCTTGGAATGCAAAAGCGAAAGGCCGTCCCTGCTATTATCGCCGGAGTCTGTATCGCCGGCATTATCGTCGGGATTCTGGTCTTCGTTTTTGGAGCGGGAACCAGAACAATCTTCTTCAAACAATTCTGAAAGGTTTTAGCACCATGAATTTCTCAAAAGAACTGGACCCGGAGCAGTATGCCGCGGTCTCCAGAACCGAAGGGCCGGTCCTGATCATAGCTGGTGCCGGTTCAGGCAAGACCAGGGTCATTACCTACAGAATCGCCAGACTTTTACTGGACGGAGTTTCGGAAAAATCCATTCTCGCCTTGACCTTTACCAACAAGGCCGCGAAAGAGATGTCGGATCGGGCGCAGGAACTCGTGCGGAAGCCCTTGAAGGAACTGATGGTTTCTACCTTTCACGCATTCGGCGCCTGGATTCTCCGGCATGAAATTCACAGGCTTGGATGGAAAGAAAATTTTACAATTTATGATGAACAGGACCGGATGTCGTCAGTCAAGGAATGCGCGCGCGAAATCGGGCTCGCGATGGACAGCATCGATGTCCAGGATATTGTCCGATTTATTTCCCAGTGCAAGACAGCGCTTCTGCCAGGCCGGGCAGCGAGTGAAGACTGCTATGAAAGCCTCGAAGTGTTCAGGCAGGCAGGGGAAGTCTACCAGCGGCTTTTCAGAGAATATCGCAAAGCGCTTTATATTTACAACGCGGTTGATTTTGATGATCTCATCGCGATGCCGATAGAGCTTTTTGCGCGGTTTCCTGATATTACAGCACGCCTCAGGTCACGCTTCAGTCATATTATGATCGATGAGTTTCAGGATACTTCGCTCCAGCAATATGAATTCATCATGGCATTTGCCGGCAATAATATCTGTGCGGTCGGCGATGATGACCAGTCGATCTATTCATGGCGAGGCGCAAATTTCGGCAACATCGAGAAATTCGAACGCGACCATCCCGGATACTTTGAAATCAAGCTGGAGCGCAATTATCGTTCAACCTCGACAATTTTGAAAGCGGCTAACTCGGTAATAGCGCACAACGTTAAACGGAAAAAGAAGAATCTCTGGTCGCCTTCAGATCTTCAGGGCGTGCCGATTGTCTACAGCGAAGAAAAGGATGAGGCTGAAGAAGCGGAGCGAATCGTGGAAAAAATCCGGGTGCTGCGGATATCGGAAGGTCTTTCATGGCAGGATTTCGGCATTCTCGTGAGGACGAATTCGCAAGCTAGAATTATTGAAGAGACCTTGATGGAAGCCGGGGTTCCGTATCGAACCGCAGGAGGTCCTTCGTTCTATCAGCGAAAAGAAGTCAAAGACATGATTGCCTATCTGCGCGCTGCAGCAAACCCCGACGACGATGTCAGCGTTATGCGAATTATCAACGTTCCTCGCCGCGGAATCGGAAAAG
>CAZZJJ010000117.1:0-5402 GCA_964654405.1 uncultured Treponemataceae bacterium | reverse complement strand
TCAAGGAGTTTTTCCCGACGCTCAACCAGATCCGGATCTGCAAAGATGTCTCCACCCTTGGCTATTATTTTCTTTTTTAAGTCAACATATTCTCGAAGTTCCTGGAGCGTATCTTTTATAACATCTCGGTAAAATTGGTTGAGACGCCTTCGCTCAGCGATTTTTTCAGTATTTTCTTTTCGCTGGCCTGAGGTATCTTTTGGCTCTTTTTTCAGTGCTTTGACCGTTAATTGATAGAATTCAGGGATCAGCATGCCGGACTTTCTGAGAATGGCTTTGATTATTTCTTCCCCTTCTTCCATTAGCTTTGAAAGCTCGACTTCCTGCTCAGCGGTCAGAAGGTGCTCTTTGCCAATTTCAAAAAGATACAAGCGGATCGGATCATCAGTTCCCGAGTCTTTGGAGTTGTTGACAAGCCTTTTACTTTCAAGCTCTTTTTTAAGCGTCTGCTCGTCTTCTATTTGGATTTCTTCTTCTTCAAGCCGAATGTTATTGCTTTCCAGCAAAGCGAGAATTCCATCAATTTTTTCAGAATTGAGCACCGATTCAGGAAGAAAGTCTGAAAGCTCATCAAAACTGATGGACTTTTTTTCTTTAGCGTACTCCAAAAGTTTTGAAATCGCGGGATCCAGATCCATATCACTCATTCATTTCACCCTTAAGCTTTGATAATTCGGCATCTAAAAGCATTTTTTCCTTCAGGAATTCATTGATGATTCCATCTTTTTTTTCTGCGCCGGACGCATCGGACATGGCGCGTTCCAATTCTATCGTTAAGCGATACCGTTTCTTCTCCAGGCTGCGTTTTCGCACACCGAGTGCGCCATCATCGATTACTTTCTGGATATTCTCATCCAGTTCTCCTGAAGCGGCAACTTCAAGAATAAATCGTTTCGCGGATTCATTCTCGATAAGCTCAACAATCCTGGCTGTAGAAAAGCTGTCGGGATTATCCCGATACATTTGATCCAGTGCCGTATAGATGTCTCGCGCACGGATATCATCAAGATCTTCAAGCTTTACCATTTCAGAAAGTCTTGAAAAACTTTGCGGTTTCAGCGCAACGGCAGCCATAAAAACAAGGTCTGCTGTTCGGGCGCTTCCATTAGCATTACCAAGTATAGGCCTTCCATCAATCTTTTGCAAATTTCTTGCCGTAGGTATTTTGCTTTTTGCTCTTAAATAATCGGCCTGTATCGCCGCTGAATTGATACCAAAACTCCTTGAAACCTCTTCGATGAAAGAGTTTTGCTTGACTTCTGAATCCAATGCATCAAGATAAGGGTAGAAAAATGCCACTGCTCTGGCTTTACCCTCCATTGATGTGAGATCAAATGTCTCGCGGGCCTGCTGAATCAGAAAAACCCCCGCATTTATACAGTATTCCAGGGATTTTTTCAATGCTTGCGGCCCTTGTTTCTCAAGTATTTCAGAGGCATCCTTAAAGTCTCTGAAACTTGCAACCATTACTTCAAGTCCTGCGTTTGCTGCAATCGAAATGGCGCGCTCTGTCGCCTTTTTCCCTGCTGAGTCAGCATCGAATGTCAGAATTACTTTTTCAGCGCGGCGCCGTACGAGCTGAGCCTGGCGGGAGGTAAAAGCGGTTCCAAGGGGGGCGACAGCGTTTTTCACGCCGGCCGCGTGAAAAGAAATCGCATCCATATAGCCTTCACAAATAACAGCTGTTCCTGTCGCTTTGATAGCTTCCAGAGCTTTGTCAAAGGCAAAAAGGTTTTCCTGTTTTTTGAAAATAGCAGTATCGGGGCTGTTGATATATTTGGGACCCTCTCCATGAATAAGCCTTCCGCCGAAAGCAATGATTCGCCCCTTTGGATCACTGATAGGGAAAATTATTCTATCAACAAACAGCGGAAAAGTTCTGTTTCGTTGAGAAAAAAGCCCTGTCCTCGCTAAAAACTCTTCAGAGTATCCCTTGCTTTTAAGAAAACCGTAAAGCCAATTCTTATCAGCAGGCGCATATCCAAGAAGAAATCCCTGTATCTCCTTATCCGACAAACCCCTTTTCTCAAGAATCTGCAAGGCCTCACGGCCGGAATCATGATTGATAAGCAGCCAATGAAAGGCTCGGGCAAGTTTTTCATACATTTCATAAAGCTGAAAACGTTCGCTCTCCTCACGGGTATCTCCATTCTGTTCGAGCTTGAGCGGCACATTCGCTTTTTCAGCGAGATCAGATACGGCTTCAAAGAAACTAAGTTTCTCTGTTTCCATTAAAAAATCGATAATGGATCCGCCTTTATGACAGCCAAAACAATAGAAAAGCCCGCGCTCTGCATCGATTGAAAAGGACGGCGTCCTTTCAGTATGAAAAGGACAGAGACCCCACCACTTGTTTCCCTTTTTTATCAGCCTGACCTTTTCCTGATAGACAGCAAGGAAGTTGGTGCGATCCATGATTTCCTGAATTGTCGCTTCGGGAATTTTTGCCATAATCTTCCTTGTTTTAGTATCCTTTTACGGAAATGCCATTCTGGATATGTTCATCAAATGATCTGGAAAAGACATGTGATCCGCTTCCATCTTCTGAAAGTCTGAAATAAAGATAATCATTTTCGGGAGGATTGAAAACCGCATTCAGGGACGTAAGTCCGGGGTTTGAGATCGGTCCGGGCGGAAGCCCCCTGTTTCGATATGTGTTGTACGGATCTTTTATTTCCAGATCACTGAAAAAGATTTTTTCCGGATGAGGTTTCCCCATCCGTTCTGTGAGAATGTAGACTATTGTTGCGCAGGATTGCAGCGGCATGCCGATTTTCAGCCTGTTAAGAAAAACTCTTGCTATTTTGCCGGCATCTTCTGCCTTTCGGTATTCACGCTCAACAATCGAAGCAAGAATAATCTTGTCGAGCAGATCCTTGCCATCAATTCCAGCGTTCCCATTAACTTTCTTCAGCTTTTCAAAAAAGTTTGCAGACAACAGCCGCACAATCTCTTGCGCCGGTGTATTTTCTGAAAGCATATAGGTGTCAGGGAAAAGAAACCCCTCTGCGGACTGCGACGGTATGCCGATTTCTTTAAGCAGTTCTGGCGAATTCGCAGCTTCAAGAAATTCTCTTGCGCCAGTAATTCTTTCGCGTTCAAGCATATCGGCAATCTGCCGGGAGGTATACCCTTCAGGTATTGTGATTCGAATCGTATGAACTTTCCCGTCAACAAAAAGCCGGGCTATCTGAACCGCTGAAAGGCCACGGCTAATTCGATATGAGCCGGCTTTCAGCTTTGAATCTTTTCCGGAAACCTTTACATAGAGTTTAAAGAATTCGGAACTTCGGATGAGCTTTTTTTGTGCCAGTTCTTCGGCAAGGAATGTGACTGCCTGTCCCTTTTCAAAAACAACTGAAACTGGTTCGCTGCCTGCTGCATCAGACAGATCAGTTGAAACATGAGGAGGAGCATTCAGCACCATGAGAAGCGCAGCAATCGTAATAAAAATAATTAAACCCGCTGCTGCAAGAATGAGGTGTCTTTTTTTCATCAGCGTCTATTCGCTATCCTTTATCCAGGCTGGATTTATTCTGTTTTGAATAATCGCATCCTTTATTGTTTGAGGCAATACATGCTTATCACCATTAATTCCCGGGCACCACTGAGCTTCGTCATTCCACGATTGTTCATTCTTGAGAATATCATCCCAGAAAGGATAGGTCCGACATTGCACTGGCCGTACTGGATATATGGAACATGACGCTTTTTCAAGAAATATACACGCATAGTCATTTTTTTCTTTGAGTGAGTATGAAATACCATATTGTGTAGATACTGGTATGCAATACATTTCAAGGAAGAATTCTTCTGAAATGTTCAAATGCCGGGCGATGGCAAGGATGTCGTTTCGAGACAGCCAGACATATCCAGGACTGCCGCGGCAGCATTCGCCGCACTGCATACATTGAAATCGCAAGCCATGCTTTTCAGCTGATTCGAACAATTGCAACTCCAGAAAAACCAATAACGAAAAAAAACCTCCTCTGAAAAGAGGAGGTGCTGGGGAGAGAAGGATTTGAACCTTCGAAGGCGTAAGCCAACAGATTTACAGTCTGCCCCCTTTGACCACTCGGGAATCTCCCCAAAAACAAAGGGTTATTAACCCAGAGCCATCTCCCGGAATTGAACCGGGGACCCCGAGATTACAAGTCACGTGCTCTGCCAGCTGAGCTAAGATGGCAACGGCGACGAAAACGACTATATCGAAAAGCCTCTTATCAAGTCAAGAGCATTTTTAAAAGAAGTGAGGCTTTTTCAAAAGTCAGATTGCGGTTGAAAAGGCTTCCCGTTTAATGCGCTGTCATGCGCTGAAACTGGATGTACTGCGATGAGACTGATGGCGATTTTTCCGTTCATGACAGCATGATGATCTGATATCGGGTCGGGGGTGCGCTCATGACGGCCTTCGGTCAGGAAGCAATAGGTATATCCGTCAGCCCCATCAAAGCATTTGAGCTGATCGATGTATCGGTTTCTTCCAGGGACAGCCCAGATTGCTTCGAGGTTTTCTTCGGAAGACGAAGGCCCGTTAATGTTGATAAAGGTATCAGGCTGCCATGCCGCCACCAGGGCGGTGAGGTTTTTAGCCACAAAAGCCGCGCAGGCTTCATAGTGAAGGGGACCCTTATATTCAGCACAGGAAACGGCGATAGCGGGAATGCCTTCCAGCGCAGCTTGGCGCGCTGCTCCGCAAGTTCCTGAATAAATTATGTCGGTACCGAGATTTGGACCGCGATTGATGCCTGATATGACAACATCGGGTTTTTCGCTGACAACCCCGAGGCCTGCCACGATGAGACAATCAGCAGGGGTGCCCGAGCAAGTATAGCGTTTTTCTGATAACTTCCTGACCTTGGTCGGCCGCTTGAGCGTCATCGCATGGGAAACTCCAGACCGCTCCGATTCAGGCGCCAAGACAGTTATTTCCCAGGGCTCTGCAATTCCGGGCATATTATTCATTCGTTCAAGATAGGACACAAGCACCGCAAGCCCATCTGCGTCAAAACCATCATCATTCGTAACCAGAATTCTCATTATCGCTCCAAAGAGGTTAAAATCTGTTTTTCTGTGTTAATTCAGGCGAAATTTCAATTGATGATCTTTCAAAAAGCCATGCTTCATGGCTCATTATCATTATAGAGTGTCGCCCGAAGATTTCCCTTGATAGAAATTTCGTAAACAGGGGCCTTAAAGCCGAAGATTCTTTCATATTCTTCCAGGCGCTTCCGGTATGGCTCGAGCGCATCTTCTTTCATGATTGAATAGACGCATCCGCCAAACCCATTGCTCGTCATGCGTGAACAAAGAACGCCAGGGATTTCAAGCGAGCGTTTGGCCAGCCAATCGATTTCAGGGCATGATATCTCAAAATGGTTTCTCAGAGAAGCCTGCGACTT
>CAZZJJ010000116.1:0-5405 GCA_964654405.1 uncultured Treponemataceae bacterium | reverse complement strand
TGACCAGCCGGCTCGAAAAAATCATTCGCTCCGAAGCCGAAGCACGCGATATTCCCTACGCGGCACAACTCGAAAATACGGAACGCGACATCCCTCTGGGACGCATCGGAACCCCTGACGAATTTGCACAGGTTGCCGTTTTCCTGCTTTCCGACGCAGCCAGCTATGTTTCCGGCCAGACTGTCCTGGTCGACGGCGGCATTACGAAGTTTCTTTATTAAGCGCGCGCGGCAGAGCAGCGTCGTTCAAAGCTCCTGATTATTGCGATCGATTCCCAGTTTTTTCATTTTACTTTGCAATGTTGTCGGCTTCATTCCCAGGAGGGCCGCTGCGCCATCCGAGCCATAGATTTTCCCTCCTGATTTTTTAAGCGCCGTCATGATATGGGTTCGCAGCGCCTCGTTGATGTTGGGGAAATAGGGTGAATCCGGTTCTGAAACGCCTGTTGCAGATGAAGCGACAGGTGTGAGGCGCTTCTGCGGTCCCTGCGCCTGGTTCCCGCGATACGCATTGACCGCCGGCATAAGATGCTCGGCAAGAATGTTTTCTCCACGCGCCAGGATAGCCGCGCGCTCAATCGCATTTCGAAGTTCACGAACATTTCCGCGCCATTTGGTGTTCAGGATTTCCCTGATAGCGGGCGGAGTAAGCGCCAACGCTTCAAAGCCGGGACGTCTACGGATTTGGGACGCAAAATATTCCGCAAGCAAGGCTGCGTCTTCATCGCGCTCTCGCAGTGACGGTAAATGGATGGGAAATACATTCAATCGATACCACAGGTCTTCCCGAAATCTTCCGGCAGCGATCGCCAATTCCAGATCGGCATTGGTTGCAGCAATGATTTTTACATCCACCGAGATAGAACGCTCGCCCCCGACACGCTCAAATTTGCCATCTTGCAGAACACGGAGCAGTTTAGGCTGAAGCTCGATAGGCAGATCGCCGATTTCATCAAGAAAAAGTGTTCCTCCATCAGCCAGCTCGAATCGACCGCGGCGCATGGCCACCGCGCCGGAAAACGAGCCTTTCTCATGCCCGAACAGCTCGCTTTCTGCCAAGCTGGAAACCAGCGCAGAACAGTTAACCGCGACAAACGGCGCAGATGCCCGATGCGAAAGCTGGTGAATTTTTCGCGCTACTTGTTCTTTGCCGGTTCCTGTTTCCCCGGTCAGCAAAACAGGCACCTCTGCAACTGCGACAAGCCGAATCGCGTCAAGCACACGCCGCCACGCTGCCGAAACCCCAACCAAATCTCTGAATGCGTCAGAGGATTCATCCAGAAGGCGATTGCGCTCTTCGGTCAGCTGCCGTGTCGTTTCCAACAGCGAACTGGATGCGTCCGATTGCACTATCGATATGGAAATAAGTCTGGAAATGGTCGAAATAAAACGCACAATGGAAGGTGTAAACCTGTTGCATGCCCGGTGATCCAGGGTTAAAAGCCCAATCGGTGTTGACTCGATATACAACGGCGCTACTAGGCAAGAGTGCCCATCGGGCAAATCAAGAATATCATAATAGGTATCGATATGCGCTTCATGCTCGCCGAAGAGCCTTGCTTCCTTGTGTTCGAGCAGCCGAGCGATATCAGGACGCTTGGCAAGTGAAATGGAATGCCCCTCCAACCGCGGCGTGTAAAGCGGCCCGACAGCCTTGCGCACTACCAGCTTGTCCTGGGTTTCAAGCCGCAGGACCACCGCAAGCTCATATTCCACCAGATCCCGAAGCGCTTCAAGTACAACCTCCATGGTACGCTCAGGATTGAGAAGCTCAAGCGGCTGAGGAACCGCCCTCTGCTGCACCGAAATTTTATTATTAAACGGCATATCGTTGTATATACACCGAAATATCGTTGAAGTCAATATGAAAAAAGAAATTTTTAATAATAACTGAGCTGGCTGCAATGTGCCGAACTTATTTTAATTCTTTTCTGTATTATAAAATATCGAATTTCAACTTAAAAAAACGTAAAAAATCCGGTTTGGCATGGAGCTTGCAATATAATTAGTGCTCTCAACTTTGAATTGTCTTTCCGTAAAGAAAAGACAACAAGAGCAGAGCAAAATCGGCGCTGCGCCGTCATCAAAGAAAAACAAGGAGATTTTAGAATGGAACAGCAAACCTTTCACATGCCATTGCTTGGGGATGATTTCCCAAGCCTCACACTGCAGACCACGCAAGGTGTCATGAACCTGCCTGGCGACCTTAAAGGCCAGTGGTTTGTTCTCTTCAGCCACCCCGCTGATTTTACACCCGTCTGCACCACTGAATTTGTCGGCTTCCAGCGCCTCATGCCTGAATTCGAAAAACTTGGTGTCAAGCTAATCGGCATGTCAGTTGATCAGGTATTCAGCCACATCAAATGGGTCGAATGGATCAAGGAAAAACTCGGAATCGAAATTACGTTCCCTATCGCTGCAGCCAATGACAGCATTGCCAACGCTCTCGGTATGCTCCACCCCGGCAAAGGCACCAACACTGTTCGTGCGGTATTTGTTGTCGATCCGCAGGGAAAAGTCCGGCTTGTCATCTATTACCCGCAGGAAATCGGGCGCAACATGGAAGAAGTCCTGCGAGCGGTAAAAGCCCTCCAGGTTGCCGATACCAACAAAGTAGCCATCCCTGCTAATTGGCCCAATAACGAACTCATCAAAGACCATGTCATAATTCCTCCGGCCAAAACCATTGCTGAAGCCGCTGCGCGGCTTAAAGAATACGACGGTTACGACTGGTGGTTCTGCCACAAAGCTCTGTAACATCCACAGCGCCAGGCAAAAAACCTGGCGCTTTATTGTTAAGCCATGAGGTTCGCGTCAAATTTTGTACAATATTGTCTTGAACCATGTTTGTTACTTGGTGTAAGACAGATACTATGAAGATTGTTGTACTCGATGGATATACACTCAACCCCGGTGATCTTGATTGGAACGCTCTTGCAGCGCTGGGAGATGTGGCAGTCTATGACCGGACAGAAGCTTCCAGCATTGTGGAAAGAATTGGCGACGCGGAGCTGATTCTTACCAATAAAACGCCCATTTCAGCTGAAACCATGCAAGCCTGCAAAAATCTGCGCTACATTGGCGTGCTTGCGACCGGCTACAATATTGTTGATACCGCCGCTGCGAGAGCCGCAGGGATTGTTGTGACAAATATCCCGACATACGGCACCGACTCCGTCGCCCAGTTCACGTTTGCCCTTCTCCTGGAAATCTGCCACCATGTCGGACACCATGCCCAGACCGTCCGCGACGGCGAATGGACTAAAAGCCCTGATTTTTGCTATTGGCATTATCCGCTTATCGAACTTGCCGGCAAAACCATGGGAATTATCGGTTTTGGGCGCATCGGCCGCCGGACTGGCGAAATCGCCCGCGCCTTCGGTATGAACGTGCTCGCCTATGATGAATATCCGAACACTGTGTCTGAGAAGGAAGGAATTTCCTGTACGACCCTCGACCGGCTCCTCGCGGAATCCGATGTTATTTCCCTTCACTGTCCGCTGACCGACCGGAACAAAGGCATGATCAACACGGATACCATCGCGAAGATGAAAGACGGCGCCATTCTCATCAACACATCCCGCGGCCCTCTTGTGGACGAAACCGCCCTCGCCGCCGCCCTCAATTCCGGCAAGCTTGCCGCGGCGGCCGTGGATGTGGTTTCAACCGAGCCAATTCGTCCTGACAACCCACTGCTCAAAGCGCGCAACATTTTGATAACTCCCCACATTGCCTGGGCGCCTAAAGAAGCGCGGTCCCGCCTTCTGAATATCGCTGTCGAAAACATCCGTGCCTTTATTGATGGATCACCTATAAATGTTGTTTTTTGAAACTGGCATAAAAAGGATAAATTAAGTAATGAGTCTGACGCTTATTCCGCCCAGTCCCTGCAGAGCACCTCCGCCTGCTCCAAAACGAGCTCGGTGGCATGGGCCTGCTTGTCGGGCGGGTAGTTGTATTTCCGCAGAATGCGCTTGATGATAACTCGCATCTGGGCGCGGACATTTTCTCGGACGGTCCAGTCGATGGTGATGCTGCTGCGCATCGCTTTGACGAGTTCCTGGGCGATCAGCCGCAAGGTCGCATCGCCGAGGATGGCTACGGCGCTGTCGTTGACTTCCAGGGCGTCATAGAAGGCGATTTCATCTTCCGTTAGTCCGAGCTTTTCTCCGCGCTTGTCCGCTTCGCGCAGATCCTTCGCCAGGGCGATCAATTCTTCAATAACCTGTGCGGTCTCGATGGCCCGGTTCTGGTATTTCCTGATGGCGTTTTCAAGAAGCTCTGCGAAAGAGCGGGCCTGGACAATGTTCTTTCTGCCTCGGGCCTTGATTTCGCCTTCCAGCAGTCGGCGCAGCATATCCACTGCCAGGTTTTTGTGCGGCATGCCGCGTACTTCTTCCAGAAACTCATCGGACAGGATCGAAATATCGGGCTTTTTCAGCCCGGCTGCGGTAAAAATGTCAATAACTTCATGGGACGACACCGCTTTCGAGACAATCTGACGGATAGCATGCTCGATTGCTTCAGGACTGCGCCGCTCATCAGGCCTGCCTTTGGTGAGTACGGACTTCACAGCCTGGAAGAAGGCCACATCATCTCGGATTTCCAGTGCGCGCTCATGCGGAACAGCAAGGGCAAAGGCCTTGGATAGCTCGGCTACAGCCTTTGCAAGCCGATTCTTGCCGTCTTCCTGTGCCAGCACATGTTCCTGCGCTGCTGGCAGGAGGGAAAGCCTTTCCTGAGCCAGACCTGTTTTCCATGCAGACCAGCTGAAGCCATGAAAGAGGCCACAGCAGATTTCGTACTTTTGGAGCATGAGGGCAACCGCCTTTTCCTGGTCGATGGCGGTCTCGCCCTTGCCGCCGCTTTCGGTATAGCTGGCCAGCGCGTATTTGAGCTGGTCTGCAAGTCCAAGGTAATCGACAACAAGACCGCCCGGCTTGTCTCTGAACACCCTGTTCACCCGCGCAATGGCCTGCATGAGCCCATGGCCGCGCATCGGCTTGTCCACATACATGGTGTGGAGGCAGGGCGCATCGAAGCCTGTCAGCCACATGTCCCGGACGATCACGATCTTGAAGGGATCTTTGGGGTCTTTGAAGCGCTGTGCAAGTTCCTCGCGGCGGACTTTGTTGCGGATGTGAGCCTGCCATTCTGGCGGGTCTGAGGCTGATCCGGTCATGACGATCTTGATCATTCCCTTGTCGTCATCCTCATGGTGCCAGTCCGGGCGAATCGAGACGATGGCCTTGTAGAGTTCGACACAGATGCGGCGGCTCATGCAGACAATCATCGCCTTGCCGTCCATTGCTGCTAGGCGCGCTTCAAAGTGCTTCACCAGGTCATCGGCAATCAGCTTGAGCCGTTTTTCCGTGCCGACCAGGGCTTCGAGCTGTGCCCACTTGG
>CAZZJJ010000115.1:0-5457 GCA_964654405.1 uncultured Treponemataceae bacterium | reverse complement strand
CGTGCCCGGTGCTGTTAAAGAGTCAAGATAATAAATACCACGTTTTTTGGCAAGGCCAAGTACGATGCGCATGATTCTTTCATCACGGGTGACAGCCGAGCCCATGTGATTGTTCATGCCCGCCGCTTCGGGCAGGGAGTCCAGATTTTTCGTGATTATTGCACGAATTTCATCGTCGCTCATCGCAAGCATGACAGCGCCCGGCCCGGGATTGTTGCCGCCAAGCGCTTCCATGGGCTGATGGAGGATGACTTCTTTTCCTGCTGAATGAGCGGCTTCTGCAGCCTTTCTGCTGTACTCGAGCTGAGGAAGCACGGCTATTGTCAGCGGAAATGGAAGATCCAGGAAGGGTTTTAACTGCGACAGATTGTACCCCGCGTCATCGATGACAATGATGATTTGCTTATCCGCGGTTTTGGGGTAAGCAGCGGGTTTTGGGGCTTTTCCTTGTTCCGGCAGCAAGGCTTCATAGCCTTCTGGGATTTCAATATGATATTCAGGCTGAAGATAGGGAATTGTAGTTTCGGGGACGGCTTGCGCGGCTGATGTGGTTGTTGTAGCGGCGGGCAGGCTGGGCTCCGATTTTGAGCATGCCGCCAGCAAAAGGAAACTCAAGCAGCAGACGAATATAAGCATACACCATCTCTGGTGAGAACATTGCTTTTGAGGCTTTCTGTCAGGTGAGACAGCGCCATTGGATTTTAATCGATTTTGAAGAGCCACAGCCTATACTAGCCCGGGCTTGGACAGACTGACAATAACCCGGGCGCCAAAATGCTTCAGCCTGCTCAGGCTGTCAAAAAGAGCAAGCTTCTCTCTGCTTCTGCTTTCAGTTTCTGAAGGGCGCGCTTTTCGATATGCCTGACAGTTTCCGGGGACAGACCCATTTCCATGCCCATCTGTTTGAGGGAAGGTCGTTTTTGTCCCTCCAGCTCGAACCTTCTGCTGACAACAAATCGTTCTCTTTCCTTAAGCTCAGCGAGTATGCACGCTGTCTGCTGCTTTATCAGCGCCCTTTCGAATAATCGTTCGGGAGAAAAGCTGTAATCCTCATATTTTTCCAGGATGCTGAGCTCTTCTTCTTCAACTTGATTTTCGAGATTGAATACCCGCTCGGTTAAAACCAGGATCTGTTCCATGTCCTTTATTTCAATACCTATACGTGCAGCGACTTCCTCGGGATAGGGCTCGCGTTTCAGCTCCTGGCTCATGACGCTTTTTACTGCCTGAATTTTTTTGACCATCGCTTCTTTCCGGTGGGGCAAGCGGATTGCTCTGCCGGTATTGATTACCGAACGGGAGATCGATTGGCGGATCCACCACGAGGCGTATGTGGAAAAACGGACATTCCGTTTGCCGTCATATTTTTCAGCGGCTTTCATAAGTCCGATATTGCCTTCCTGAATGAGGTCCGCGAGGGAGAGGGTAGGGTTCCACATGCTTTTTGCTATTTTTATGACAAGCCTGAGATTACCTTCAATGAGCGCTTGCCGGGCAGCGGTGTCTCCCCGCAGGATTTTTCGTGAAAGCGCTTCCTCTTCATCACGGCTGAGAAGCTGTTTGGATTTTATCGATTTAAAGTAGCTCGCAAGACTTTCGTTATTTTCAGTGATGTGTGTCATGATTAGAACTCCTCCATTAATAGACAGCAAAAACCGAGCCAGAATTATGAATACTGATAAGAAAACTGTTTTGAATGTGTATATGGTTTTCAACGAAAGAAAATTCGATTGAAAATTTGCGAAATATTACATAATATTCATCATTATTAATTACTATGCGAAATATGCAAAGATGATTGCTTGTGATTTTCAAGAAGCGCAAATAATTTGGAAGTCTTTGCCGCAACGGCGGTGTATGAAAAGAGATACAAACAGACTCGAGAACTGTCTGATTTATCATATAAATATGGCGAAGCTGGTAACAGGTGCATAGCGCTTTGAATTGGTTGTGCTATTTGATCAGCTTCAGTGGATCGAGAGCCTGCCCGTTTTTGAATATGCTGAAATGAAGATGAGGTCCCGTGCTCTGCCCTGTGTTGCCAGAGCGGCCGATCGTGGCCGATTGCGCGACCTTGGAGCCTTGCCTGACATTGATTTCGCTTAAATGAGCATAGAGCGACTGGTAGCCATTGTCATGCCGGATGATAATGTAGTTGCCGAAAACGCTGTTGTATCCGGTGTCAGCGACAATGCCTTCGCTGGTTGCCTTTACTGGTGTGCCTTTGTTGACAACAATGTCAATCGCGGAATGGAATGTGCGGAGCCCGGAGAAAGGGTTGGAACGGTAGCCAAACGGCGAGGAAATGGTGCCTCTGACTGGCCACACAAAAGTTTCACCATAGAAATTTTTTAGAGTCGCCGAAGCAAGCCGCGCGTTCGGGATAAAGAGGCTCTGACCCGCGTTAAGCGTAGCGCTGGCAAGTTCATTGACATCCACCAGTTTGGTCATGTC
This sequence comes from uncultured Treponemataceae bacterium, assembly GCA_964654405.1. GTDB lineage: Bacteria > Spirochaetota > Spirochaetia > Treponematales > Rectinemataceae > JAJTBL01. The sequence goes on along the minus strand of CAZZJJ010000115.1, from coordinate 3,003 downwards.
GGCACCGTAAGCTTTTGCGATGGTTGAAAGATTTTCGCCTTTTCGCACTTTATGGATAATGCCGTCCATATTGGGGATGCGAAGCGTCAGGCCCGCCTTGATGGAGGACTGGCTCTGCAGATTGTTCATGGCAATGATGGTATCTGCCCGCAGACCGAATCGCTTTGCCAGCGTGGCGATGCTGTCCCCTGATCTGACCGTGTAGGTTTTAATTGAAAGCGTGACCGGCAAAGGAGGCAATTTTTCTTTGCTTTGGGCTGGATTTTGCAGCTGCTCGGGTGAGATGTATGCCATCAGCGCAGCCTGCGCCGAGTCTTCATCGGGAAGGACGAGCGATGATGAGACCGGGAACTTGCGGATATTCCCAAGTGTGACAGCGCCTGCCGATAGTATGGCGGCAAGAGCCAGGAAGCCACCAATCAGTGGGAGTATGCGTAATCGGGGTAGGTCCATCAAATGATTCCGGGCATTTTCCTTCCAGGCAATAAGGCTGGACTTGAAGCCGGCACAGTATTGTTTTAAAGAAAATACTGCTGGCAGTTTCCGGCTTCTTTGGTGTAAGCCGGGAGCGCGTGATGCGGCATCTGATGATGTGGAGCGAGAGTTGTGTTCCGCGAGTCTTCCGCGATGATTAAATACAAGAGTATTTCTTTTTTCTGCAAGTGCTTTTCTTATTGTAAAATATGATATTTTTTTCTTTTTCTGGACTACAAGCTGAGGTGTTTTTGCCGGTCTGCGAGAAACGCCGGAAAGGGTTATGCCATGCTGAATGGATACAAAAGGATTGTTCCGCGCTGGAGCCTGAATGTTCGGTGTATCAGGCCAGCTGAGATCATCGTTGTCTGAAGCGCGTGGAAAATCATCCCGATATGCCATTGTTCTTCCAATATCGGCTGAAATCTGTCGATAATTGAGTATGAAAATGTCGTCTCAGCAAAAGAAACCAGCAAATGTTCTCAGGATCATACTTGTCGTAATAATCATTTTTTTTCTGGTGCGCTTTTTTGTCATTGATGCGGCGCTGATTCAGGGTCGATCCATGCTCCCCGGCTATGCTGAGGGCGACATTGTCTTTATATTGAAATGCGCGTACGGTTTGCGGGGAGCTGCTGGTGAATACCGTATTATCTGGACGGAGCCGCAGAAGGGTGATATTGTCGCCGCGATTCGTCCTGACACAGGAGCGCTGATCATCAAACGTGTTTCGGATTTCGAATTTCTTATAGATACCGAAAAGGCTAGGATGCTGAAGGGATATTTCCTGCTGGGAGATAATAAATTCGAATCCTCCGATTCAAGAGAGTTTGGCGCGGTGCCGATGAATAATATACTGGGCAAATTAATTTTTCCCCTGAGATTCAGATGACAAGGCAGATAAAGGCATCATGAAAATACCGAGAGTCAGGCTGATATTCCTGGCAGGAATTCTTATCCTGCTGACGGGGCTGGTTTACAGCCGATTTGTTCAGTTGGCGCTCGCATCAGGGAAGGATGGGTCGAACAACGAACTGATGACCGGCGAACGGGGCAGAATTGTTGACAGAAACGGAACCATCCTGGCAATGGATATTCCAAAATACAATATTTCGGTCTGGCGTCCTGACACAAAACCTGAAATTTTCGCAGCCGAAACAGCTGAACTTGCCTCGATTCTGTCGGTGCCCGGTGAGCAAATAACGGAAAAATACCAGGATAAAGCAGTCAATTACTTCTACGCGGCAAAACGGGTATCAGCCGACATGGCTCAGAAGATTCGTGATGCACAGAAAAACGGCAAATTCAAAGGCGTCCAGATTGAAGAAATATCCGGCCGGCTGTATCCCGAGGGAAGTCTTGCATCCTATCTGATAGGTTTCACCGGCGAAGGCAATATAGGACGGGATGGCGTGGAAATAAAGTACGAGAGTGAGCTTTCGCCAAAACAGAGGAAAATCCGGGAAAGTTTCGGGCTGGCGGGGGTTGCAGCGAGGAAACAGCCTCGCGGGAATACCGTCGTACTGACCATTGACGCCAATCTGCAATATATGATTGAAAAAATCGCGAGCACTGCGGTCAAGGAAAACTCCGCGGATGCTGTCATGGCTGTCGCCATGGATGTAACAAATGGAGAAATTCTCGCTTATGTTGTACAGCCAGGCTATGATCCGAACAATTACTGGTCTTATAGCGACAACCAGCGAAAGGATCTGCTGTCGCTCTATGCATACGAGCCTGGTTCGGTTTTCAAGGTTTTTTCGATGGCTTCGATTCTGGATATGGGCGCTATCACACCGAATACGGTGTTCAATTGTGACGGCGCGTATCGTAAGACCTTGGCCAATGGGCAGAAAATTGTGATAAAAGATCTGAATGTTTATGGAAAGCAGAATCTTGCCGGCATCCTGGCGCACAGCTCCAACGCGGGCGTTGGGTATGCTTCGGATCTGGTCTCAGATATTGACCTGTATCAGCGCTTGGCTTCATTCGGTTTTGGAATGAAAACAGGTGTTGGGCTTTCAGGTGAGAGCTCCGGCCAGCTCAAAGAGCCGGAAAAGTGGTCAGCACGGACAAAGCCGACGATAGCAATAGGGCAAGAAGTGCTGGTAAGCGCTCTGCAGATGATTGCCGCGGCATCAGCGGTCGCGAATGGAGGCGTACTTCTGCAGCCGGCGACTGTTAAAAAAATCGAAACCGCTGATGGTGAGGTTGTGTATGAGCATGAAGCCCAGGAAGTCAGGCGGGTGATTTCTGAAAAAACAGCGCACGAAATCATAACGGCGATGGAAAGCGCAGCAACGATGGAGGGAACAGGCTGGCGGGCTAAGGTGCAGGATGTCCGCATGGCGGTAAAAACTGGAACGGCGCAAATGACCGATCCACAGACCGGAGCCTATTCGGATAAAGATTACATCGCCTCCACGCTTGGCATTTTCCCTGCGGATAATCCAAAAATTGCGCTTTATATCGCAATAATCAAACCCAAAGGCCCCTCGTATCTTGGCGGACAGATTGCCGCGCCTGTTT
>CAZZJJ010000114.1:947-5496 GCA_964654405.1 uncultured Treponemataceae bacterium | reverse complement strand
AGGCGCCCAGCTTGTTGACAAGCTTCTGCATGCGGGACTTCTTGCGAGCCGCTGTATTCTTCTTGACAATTCCCTTGCGGGCAGCCGTATCAATTTTCTTGATCATATCGAGCAGCGCCGCTTTGGCGGTTTCCGCGTCCTTTTTTTCACTTGCAGTGACAACTTTCTTGGCCGCTGTTCTGATAGCGCTCTTGGCTGCCTTGTTTCTGATGCGGCGTTTTTCATCCTGCCGCATTCTTTTTTCAGCTGAAAGATTCTTTGTACTCAAAGGGAGTCCTCCCGGATACATGTTCGATTCAAAACGAACCGGATTGCATTCAATTATCGCCTTGGAAAACTAGCAGAGACCGGCAGTGAATGTCAAGACTGGAATTGACGGCGAACAGCTATTCTGATTAAATAGGATAAAGAATTAGGAGCTGAGCCAATTCTAAGGGCCCATTGCTTTTAAAATAGGTTCAATCAATTCCGAGCCGGGATTCTTGAAAGGATGCGCTTTCGTAATGGTCAATCTTTTTATTGTTGTCGTCATACTCCTCTGTTTTTCTTTCTGGGAAATCGAATTGCTGCTTGCATACCTTATTCTGCCCCGTTCGCGTTCGATGCGGCTTGCTAAAAGATTTGAATCTCGGGCGATCCTGCTCATTTTTTCAATGTTCTCAACGTACCGCCATTTTAGAATTCGTCCCATAAATAAAATTTCGGGACCGCTTCCCGAACGCTTCCTGGTTGTAGCGAACCATCAAAGCCTTCTGGATATTGTTGTTCTCATGAAAATTCTCCCTGAAGGGCTGAATGCGCGCTTTGTCGCAAAGCATGAACTAGCCTGGGGCATTCCGCTGATTTCACTGCTTTTAAGAACAACCGGCCATTGTCTGGTAAAGCGGAAAAACGACGCGCTCAATGCCATGCGGGCGGTAGCTGCCATGGCTAAGCGCAGCAAAAGAGATAAAACTATCCCGGTCATTTTTCCTGAAGGCACCAGATCCCGGACAGGTGACCTGGGGACTTTTCATTCAGCGGGCTATCGGAAATTGCTCGAGACAGACAGCCTGCCAATTCTGGTGATTGCCGTAGAAGGCGGATATAAGGTTGCGAAACTAAAAGACTTTATCCGTGATTTTGGAACCGTGCCCTACAAGGTCAGCCTGCTTGGAGTCCTGCCTGCGCCTGGGGGAAAAAAGGAAGCTCTCGCTTCTCTTGAAACAGCCAGAACCATGATTGAAAATGAATTGATTCAGATGAGGAAAAGCCCCTGATCCGAACCGGACTCAGGGGCTTTTGTGCTGAATGTTTGATAGTCAGCGAATAATCAATTAAAGTCGCTGGGTCTGCGCTCGACTCTTTTGCACTTCTCGCATTCGGCAATGTTCTTGACTTTGCCGTTCTCAAAGACGGTCTTCATTTTAACTTCACCGCCGCATGGGCAGAAAAACTTATGAGTACTGCTCGAAGTACGCGCGTTCTTGGAAATCTGTGCCATAGTGTTCTCCTTGCAAGACTAGTTAAGATATACAAGCTTTGGCTGTTGTGTCAACCTTGCCGGACTGTGAAGTCTCAAGCTTTATCGGGTGAGGCAAAAAAAGACCGCCGGAAAAGGAGGAATTTCCGGCGGCCACATCCAAAAGGAGGCGCATGAAGAGCAATTTTGCTGTCGTCCCACATATATAAAAATACTGCATTATTCCAAAGGTTACCAATAATTTCAGGAATTTTTTCATTTTTTTTGCAATTTCCTGAAAAATTCGGCAAGGGCTCTGAATAGAGCCGAACCTTGCAACCTGCCGGCTTCGGCTTTTGATGCTTTTAGCGTTTGTCTGAAGTGTCGGGCAGCTTCGCCGACCCCCACATCTCGCTTGCTTGCATGCTTAAGCTCGTCCCAATGGCGCACGAGAAAGAGATAGAGGTCTGCGTCTGTCCTGCCGGGGAAGAGGTCCAGCAAGGTTTCTTCATAAATGGCGTGGATAATAGGCATATAAACATTCTCATGCCAGGAGTAGAGTGCATCTGAAACGGGAATTTCCTGCGGAGACTTCTGGTTCAGGAAATATTTATGAACGATAATGTGCTCAAAAATGGTGTCATAGCGGCCAGGTTCGGAAAAGTTGAGATCATCCCGCCTGACAATAGCCAAATAGCCTGTTTTTTCATAAAACTGCCTTTTTTCATACTCGATTACTCTCTGTTTCAGGGTGTCGATGCTCATGTCTTCTGTGAGGGCGATTCTGGATTTGAGCGATGTGACTTCTGCATCGATATATTCCTGTCCGCGGGTTCTGGCGACTGAAACGCGGTGATTGCCGTCCCGGACAAAGTACACCCCACCCATTTCATACAGCCGTACAGGCGGCAAGGGGACATCTTCATAATGGGTTTTATCGATATTGATCCATCGTTCTTTGAGCATATCCTTCTGCGGAAGAAAATGGCGGTCAAAATCCCGGTATCGGCCTTCGCTTCCGATAATCTTTTCAAGCGGAACAGTAGCAAGCCCTGAATAGGTTTCAGATTCCGGCCTGATGAGATTTTTTGCCTCCTCGAATGGCAGAAGCCTGGTATCGTTGCGGTTTATGATTGAGTAGATTCGTGTCAGCAGCGACCTGGTTCTGGCTTTGTAAAAATCCTGCTCCGCAATTTGGTTATAGGTCGAATTCATGGTTGTTTCTCCAGATTGATACTGATGAGGCGATGCCCATAGACATTCACCACGGCTGTATCGCCGGCCTTTTGTTCTCGAAGCTGCTGTGTGTCGTAGACATGGATATGGCCATGCAGAAAATAGCGCGGCCTGGCAAAATGAATCAGCCAGTTGAATGCTGAAAAGCCGCGATGGCAGCGATCCTCCGCGTCATGAATGCCTTTGGGCGGGGCGTGGGCTAGGATAATATCGACACCTCTTCCCAGAAAAAGCCTGCGGATTAAAAGCTCAGGCAACAAGAAAATGACGCGCATCCACATCGCAAAATCAGAATATTGATTCGGACCGCCATTGTAAAACATGGAGCCGGGAAGCCCTAGTACAGACACTCCCGCTTCCTTCTTGATTTTGAATGACAGCCTTCCGAGACTGGTTCTTTCTCTGCCGTGCATGAAAAGCATTGCCTGTGACTGGCTGAAAGCGTGTTTCTCATTGACATCACTTGGATCATGGTTGCCGGCGACTGAAAGCAAAGGTTTATTCAGCATGGCAGTTATAAAACCAAGGTATTCATCAGGAAGATCCCCCGCGGCCAGCACCAGATCCACATCGCCAAATCTTTCCTTTATATTGGAAGAATAGACAAGGAGATCGATTTCATCCGCTACGCAGAGAATGTTGACGGTTTTCATCCTGGGTTTCTTCCTGACATCTTATCGAGGTAATCCCGATCCAGGCGTATCCAGATCGGTCTTCCGTGGGGACATCGGGGAAAGGGCAGTTGCAGTGACTTGGCAATCAATTCCCTGGCTGAAAAATCATCAAGGACATCGCCATCCTTGATAGCAGCCCGGCAGGCCATGGTAGCGACAATACCTGACACCCGAGAGTTTTCAGGCGGCTTTTGTACAAAGTCCAGGAAAGCGGGGATCGCTTTTTCGCCGAGACGAGCCGGAACCGCGTGAATAATGAAGGCATCATGCTGTTTTTCTATTTCAAAGCCGAAGTTTTTCATCTCAGGCAGAATGCTCGCCAGCCGGTTTTTCATGTCGTCGCTTTCCGGTTCAAAGATATACGGAACAAGCAGTGCTTGAGAAGAAACAGGACGTTCGAGCAGGCTGTCGTAAAGGATGCGTTCATGGGCGGCATGCTGGTCCAGGATGAAGAGCGTATCGTCAATGGAAAAAAGCAGATAGGGGCCGAAAGCCCTGCCAATATATCTGAAGGTTGGTCTTTCCCCGGCATAGCCAGTGGTACCGAATGCCGAGCTGTCTGATTCCTTTATTGGAGTTTCATTCAGGGTCCGAACGGTTTCCCAGAAGGATTGATCAGGCTTTTGTGATGGCGGTACTGTTTCAAATGCCAGCCCTGCAGCAGGTGAATACTCCGCCATGTTCATGCTTCCCGAGCCATAGAGTGTGTGAAGTTGTTCTTTCAGTGATGAATACAGCAGCGATTTCAGCGATTCGATGGTTTTTATTCTGACTTCGCGCTTTGCGGGATGAATGTTGAAGTCTGCCAGCGATGGCTCAATATCAGCGAAAAGAAAAGCGCAAGGCTTCATGCCGCCGGGCAGATATTCGGAATATGCGTATTCGACGACACTCATGAGTCCCCATTCGGGCACTTTGCGCCGGTTAACAAAAACCTGCAAGTATCGCCGGTCGTTCCGGTGAAAAGATGGTTCAGCTAGAATCAGATGAAAGGCCGCCGTTTCAAAGTTTATTTCGACTTCCGAAAGAAGGTGAGCCGGCAATTCGGGATAGAGCAGCGACATTCTTTGCAAAAGGGATCCTGCCGGATATCTGCTGGTTTCCGCACCCGAGGACCAGGAAAATTGGATGTGGGGATGGGCGAGGGCGCGTTCAGTAAAAACCTGTCTGCAAAGAAGCGCTTCAGCGGAAGGTTTTA
>CAZZJJ010000114.1:0-937 GCA_964654405.1 uncultured Treponemataceae bacterium | reverse complement strand
TGCCGGGTATTGCTCAAAAATCCCCTGGACGGTAACGACTGTTCCTTGCCGGGCCGCGACGGGTGTCAGGACAGGCGGCTTGCCGGGTTCCGATTGGAGTTTCCAGCCGATTTCAGAGTTTTTTTCGCAGCTGGTTATTTCCAGCCGGGCGACGGCGGCTATGGAAGCGAGGGCTTCTCCGCGGAATCCCATGGTGCGGACGGAAAGCAGGTCATCTGCCTTGAGGATTTTGCTGGTAGCGTGTTCCTGTATTGAAAGCGCAAGGTCATCCCTGTCCATGCCGCTCCCGTTGTCTATGACGCGAAGAAGATCGATGCCGCCTTTTTCCGTCAAGACGCTGATATCGCTCGCCCCGGCATCAAGTGCGTTGTCGAGCAATTCCCGCAAGGCTGAGGCTGGACGGTCGATAACTTCGCCGGCAGCAATAAGCCTGGATGTTTCACGGCTCAGAACATGAATGATTCCCATGACTCTAGTATAGCAAATTCGTATTCATGAAAAAAGGACGCCCCGAAGAGCGTCCTTTTTCACAGACACAGTATGCGGATCAGAAATGGAAGCGTGTCTCGATAGTGATCGCCGGTGCGATCTTGACGCCCTTTGACGGGTCATCATCGACATAGAGAACATTGCCGGCGGCGTCGCGGGCAACGACTGTTTTGAAAATCACGCCGACCGCGAGATTCGGGGTGCTGGGGACGGGGATTTCAATTTCGCCGGAGAGTGCGGATTTGGCGTCAAAGAACTGGAAGGTGCCTGAAGCGAGCTGATTGACAAGACCCCATTTGTCGTAATAGACAGCACCTGCCACATTGATTTTCGGGATAAGGCCTTTTTTCAGAACGATACCCGCATGGAGTTCATCATCGGCATCGCCGAGGGTGAATCCGGCGTCAAAGGACCATGGCCACATATAGCCGGCTGAGAAACTCAGTTT
>CAZZJJ010000113.1:0-5553 GCA_964654405.1 uncultured Treponemataceae bacterium | reverse complement strand
CTTTTGGCAGCGGAAGTTGCGGAGTCTGTCGATGTTCTTAAAAATGCTCTTGCGGATCTCGCGACAGCCGAACAGTATTTCAAGAGCTCGGGATCATATCCTGAAGGTCACCAAGTATATGGGGTCATCAAGGATCTTCAGCAGCAATGGAATGATGCGCTTACTCAGAGTTCAGAAGCAGACGCTAGTTCAGCGGCAACTGACAGCGGCACATATGACGAATCAACCCCGCCCCCTGCAGAATATGATGCCAATTCAGGCGCTACCGAATAAATCAGCAGATACATACGATGAGTTAATAATAAAGGCGCTCCTTACGGGAGCGCCTTTTACTTTTCATAAGTGACGCGCAAGAATGCAGGCACCGGCTACCGGTTCAAAGCGAGGCGGGATGATTTCAAAGTTGGGAAGCGATACCCTGAGCGCATCAGAAAGATGCTGGGCAAGCCAGCCATCGTTTTCGATAAAGCCGCCGCGAAAAGCAATCTGGTGATTATCACGGGGAGAACGCAAATGAGAAGCAGCGGTTTTAATCAGGAGTTCCAGTTCGGTGACTGCTGATGCAAAAATGGCACAGGCTGCCGGATCTTGTTCATCGCGTGCCTGGGCAACCAGCCGGGCAAAACCCGCCACCTGGGCTTTGCTGAAGTTTTCATAAACAGCGGGTATTAGGTCATAGGCATCTTCGATATGAAAGTATTCAAGCGCGTAGTCGAGCAGCAGTGTCTTTTCAGCGCGCTTGTCAGCACTTCGGCTTGCCGCCTCGAGCCCCTTTCTGCCAACATCCCATGCCGAACCTTCATCGCCGAGAATATGCCCCCAGCCTCCAGAACGGAACATGACGCCCTCGCAATTGGCTGATACGGCAATGGACCCGGTTCCGCAGATCAGCAGAACCCCTGATTTTTGTCCGAAAGCCCCAACCAGCGCGATGACAGCATCATTGTCTGATTGAAGCGGGCAGGAAAGCCCCGAAGCCCGGCGCAGGATTTCCGTAAAATGCTCGCAGTCATCGGTGCGCCCAATGCCCGCGGCTCCGGCAAAGCCGCCCGCGCAGGTCGCGGGTTTCAATGCGGTTTCCCGATATAAAACTGTGAACAGCTCCTTGAGCACCTGTTCGGTACCGCTCCATCCGACAGAGCGAGGGTTGATGCTGCTGTTTTCCCGATACCAGAGTACTGTTCCTTCCAGCGATTCGACTTGAATCCTGGTAGAAGTCCCGCCGCCGTCAATTCCGAAAATCCATGGGTGATCCATGACCGCAGTGTCATATCCCTTGCCAACAATGTCAAGAAAGCGATGAAATAATCCTGAAATATTGCTGAGACACTGGATTAATGAAAATAAATTTCATATAATATAAATTATGAAATGGTGTATCTGCAGCAATCTTGTTTCTGATGACCCAGCAGGATGGCGAAACCTCCATTTTCTTCTATAATAGACGAATGCTGGACAACAAGATGACGCGGGTACCGGGAGATTCCGAAATGCCCAAGCTCTGTATTCATAACGGAACCGTGCTGGCAGGGTACGCAAACATGCCTGACAGTGCCGTACTCATAGAAGGTGCTGACCTGGTCGATGTTTTTTCCGAACGCCGCTTCCTGCAAAGAACTTTTCCAGCTGATACGAAGATTGTTGATGCTCAGCAATCCTACATTCTCCCTGGCTTGATCGATACCCATATTCATGGATTTGCAGGGCACGGAACGGAAGATCTCACATCGGAATCCATACTTGCGATGTCCAGGGATCTTGCAAGCTACGGCGTAACGGCTTTCTGCCCGACACTCTATCCAATGAGCGAAGCCGACATGATCAAAGCCATCAAAGCGATTGTCCAGGCCATGGGGCATGAAGAAGGAGCCGCTATCCTCGGGATACATCTTGAAGGACCGTTCATTTCACAAGAACGGCTTGGTGTTCAGCGGGCTGAATTTGTCCGTCCGGTCGATATCGAATTGATGCAGCGTCTTTTTGAGGCGAGCGAGGGTCACATAACCAACATGACCGTGGCGCCTGAACTGAAGGGTATGCGGGAACTCGCCCTCTATTGCGCCAAAGTCGGCATAGTCCTGCAGGCAGGCCATACCGATGCGACCTATGAGAACATGATCGAGGGAATGCAGGCGGGCATCAGGCATTCAACCCATTTTTTCAATGCGATGAGCAGACTGCATCATCGAAACCCGAACGCGGTCGGTGCCATTCTCATCCAGCCAGATCTTTCCTGCGAAATCATCGCTGATGGCAAGCACGTGCACCCAGATCTTATACGCCTGCTGGTACGGGACAAACCCGACACCAACATCGTTCTCGTGACGGATTCGCTCAAGCCGACAGAACAGAAAAATTACCCGCTTATCGCTAACAATGAAGAAGTGGTAAAAGAAGATGGCTTATTTTACAGAAAAATCGACCATGTTATCGCCGGCAGTTCGCTGACCATGGTCAATGGTCTGAAAAATCTTGCTGACATGGGGATTCCGCTTGAAACCGCGGTAAAGATGGCGACATCCAACCCGGCGAGGATTTTGCGCTTGCCGCGGCGCGGCGAGCTGAGTCCCGGCTATCGGGCAGATTTGACGATTCTCGACAAAGATTTTTCCGTGCTGGCCGCCATTGTGAGCGGGAAAGTTGTGTTTTCTAAAATTCCATCGATGAAAAGCGAGGTTTGAAGATGCGGCTCATCATCAGAGACAATTATGAAATGGTGGCGGAATGGGCTGCCAATTTTGTTGCCCGCAGAATCAAGGACTTTTCCGAAAATAGAAAGTTCGTTCTGGGGCTTCCGACAGGCTCGACGCCGCTCGGGATGTACCGGCGCCTGATTCGACTGTATCAGGAAGGCAAGGTTTCTTTTACGAATGTGATAACCTTCAATATGGACGAATACCTGGGCCTGCCGCATGATCATCCGCAGAGCTACCATCGGTTTATGTGGGACAGCTTTTTTTCACATATCGATATAAAGCCGGAAAACGTCCACATACTGGATGGCATGACGAACGATCCTGAACAAGAGTGCCGCCGCTATGAAGAGGCAATCGCCGCTGCTGGCGGCATTGACCTTTTTGTCGGCGGCATGGGAAATGACGGGCATCTTGCCTTTAACGAGCCGGGCTCTTCGCTTTCATCCCGAACCCGGGTAAAAACGCTGACCCACGATACCCAAATTGCCAACAGCAGATTTTTCGGCAATAATGTTGAAGCTGTGCCAAAGCTGGCGCTGACGGTTGGGGTTGGGACGGTCATGGACGCGCGGGAAGTGCTGGTGCTCGTTTCGGGGCAGCATAAGGCGCGGGCGCTCCGCCATGTTGTCGAGCTTGGGGTCAACCATATGTGGACGGTCAGTTGCCTCCAACTGCACCCCAAAGCCATGATTGTCTGCGATGATGACGCGACGCTGGAGCTCCGGGTCGGGACTGTCAGATATTTCAAGGAAATCGAAGCTGCCAATTTCGACAACAGCCTTTAAGCCGGGCTGAGTGAAAAACCGCCGCTGATTGATAGTACATTTTTACTCGCTGTCGTGCATTTTTGGGTCGAATTTTCCCGCTCGCCGCGAGCTTTCAGCCAAATTCGGTTTAAATTAATCAGCCCAAAATTTTTTCGAATTATAATTAATTACAATAAAAAGAATTATTTAGTATATAAATAATATTTAATATTGGCACACTTCTTGCTATTATATAAGTGCCGCAGACAATTGCGGAAAAATTAACAAGGAGTTCATGATGAACAGAAAATTAGGATTGATTGGATTGATGGTTTTGATACTCGCAGGAACCGCACCTCTCGCGGCGGACGCCGGTTCGGGAACACTGTATGGCAACTTAGCGGCCAAGGCCGATACTACTTTGACCATCGAAGATATGCTCTTGTATGCGATTCAGGACGAATATTTTGCGCGGGCTGAATATGTTGCGATCATGGAGAAATTCGGAACCATGCGGCCCTTCTCCAATATAAAAGATGCCGAAACCACCCATATTAGCTGGATTACCCAGGCATATTCGACCTACAAGCTGAGCTTGCCTGCCGATGACGCGAAACAGCATGTTATTGTTCCGGCGACGCTGAAAGCGGCGTTTGAGGCTGGTGTCCAAGCAGAACTGGATAACATTGCGATGTATGACAAATTTCTTGCAACCCCGCTGATGCAGGATACGCGCTATGCCGATCTCAAAGCGCTATTTACTAACCTTAAAAACGCTTCGTATAACCACTTGAAAGCTTTCCAGACTCAACTCTCCAAGTACTGAAGCCTCCCGGTATCCGAGCGTTGAGAGAAACTGCTGGCGGCAGCCGGTTCACACCGGCTGCCGTCTTTTTTTGCAGTTAAAGCTCAAGCTGAGTAGCTTTCAGGAACAAGGGAGCGCGGTAGCCCGTAGATGCGCAAACGTGGGAAATGTCCCTGAACTTGCACTATTGTGTGAGTCCTGTCTTTTCTACCTTTGGACCGATAATCGCGATGCAGTACCCCTGGGTTGGATTCAGGCGGAAATAATCCTGATGATATTCTTCCGCAATCCAGAAATCTCCGGCAGGCAGAAGTTCAGTAACGATGGGGTCCTGCCAGTGGCTTCGCTGTTTTTCGATCTCAGCAACCGCGGCGGCACGCTGATTTTCATCGACATAATAAATCGCTGAACGATATTGGGTGCCAACATCATAACCCTGGCGGTTGAGCGTGGTCGGATCATGAATTTTAAAGAAAAGCTCGAGGAGTTCCTGATAGCTGACAATGGCTGGATTATAGACAATCCGGACAGCTTCGGCATGTCCCGTTGCGCCCATGGAAACCGCTGTGTAGCTGGGGCGGCGTGTTTTCCCGCCGGTATAGCCGGATACAACATCGGTAACGCCGGGTACCAGTTCGAACACCGCTTCCAGACACCAGAAACAGCCGCCTGCCAGGATAGCGACTTGTGAACCATCTGGCTCGGTGAGAGGAAGGGGTGTGCTGAAGCTGTGGCTGGAATAGGGCGGTGAGTTTGTGTATGGCTTTTGTGGTGTTTCCGAAATTGTGCCAGATCGAGCAGCAGGGATGATGAGCTGGGAGGGGGTAGGGGCTTCCTGGGCTGAGGCTTTGCCTGATTTCCCCGCGCAGGAGGAGAGCACCAGAAAAAGAGCTATCGAAAAAACTGTAAAAAAGGTTCGTTTATTCATACTAAAATAGTAATAAATTCACAAGCCAAGGTAAACCTGCAGTGTTTCCAAAATTGTGCTACTTGATGAGGTTGGCGGTCTGTGGGCTATACTGCCGATATGAATCGCGATGCTCTTCTTAATTCGTTGCTGGAGCATATCCAGCTCGATTTTTCCCGTTCTTCAGGCCCGGGCGGGCAGAATGTCAACAAAGTCAACACAAAAGTTACTGCGCGATTGCGTCTGGCTGATATCGATGGCCTGAGCCTGGAGGAGCTTGCGCTGGTCCGAGAGAAGCTTTCCGGCAGAATTACAACGCAGGATGAAGTGGTGGTGGTCGTTCAGGAAGAACGGAGCCAGATGCGGAATCGGGAAATCGCGGTTGCCCGGATGGCTGAC
>CAZZJJ010000112.1:0-5595 GCA_964654405.1 uncultured Treponemataceae bacterium | reverse complement strand
GCCAACTACGCGGCACGCCGGTATTTTGAAAAATCCGCCGAAGAGATTATCGGGAGCAAGTGCTACAAGGTTTTCTTTGACCGCGACCGGCCATGTCTGGAATGCATGGCCCAAGATTGTCTGCACACCAAGCTTCCTTTTACCGCAGAGCGGCAGGACGCCAAAGGCATTATCACGTTCTCGCTGAATTTCTACCCAATCCCGGTTCCGAAGGATTCCCAGCTGATTTTCCTCGAGTTTTTCCAAGATATAACCAAGCAGAAAACATTGCAGGAAGAACTCATCCAGTCGGAGAAGTTGGCCGGCATCGGTACTCTGGTGTCGGGTATCGCGCATGAAATCAACAATCCTCTTGGAGGAATTCTCGGCACAGCCGACCTCATTCTCTCTGAAGCGGAAGAAGGGACGGCCATTCGCGAATACGCGCAAGACATAATAAGGTACGCGCAGAATGCCGCTGACGTTATAAGGGAGCTGATGACGTACTCACGGAAAAACCGAAGCTCCAGCGAAATGATCAATATTGTCAATGTGCTGGAAAATTCGCTTAAGATGGCGATGCGCGGCATCGACTTCCGTTCGGTCACAGTCCGCAAGAATTATAACCAGACTGACATGATCCAGGCAAACGCGATAGAAATCCAGCAGGTTCTGCTCAACCTGATTGTCAACGCCGTTCAGGCGATGAACGGAGATGGGGTGCTCAGTCTCGATGTCAAACAGGAAGACTCGGATATCATCATCGTTGTGCAGGATACCGGCAAGGGAATTGAAAAAGAAAATATTGACAAGGTGTTCAATCCCTTCTTTACAACCAAGGAGCCAGGTGTCGGAACCGGCTTGGGCCTGAGTATCGCCTATCATATTATATCCAAGGCGGGCGGAAGGATTCTTCTTGATTCGGAAGCAGGGAAGGGGACAACCTTTACCATAATATTACCGGCAGCCAATCAGGAGCGCAACAGAATTCGCTTCATCCATGCGAAAGAAACACGGCAGCTCGAAGATAGTTTTTTCATTCAGCGCAAAGTGCTGGTTGGAGAAAAAGGATATCAGGAGGAGACAATCCGTCGTAAAGAAGACGAATCTGCCTTCCATGTGGTTGCCTATAAAGGCTTGCAGCCGGTGGGCACCTGCATACTTCACATGAGCACTGATGAAGGCGGGATTCCCATTGAAGCGAATTTCGATCTGTCAGGATTCAAGGATGAATATCCCTATGCTGAAATTGACCGGCTCGCCGTTGTTCGTGAGGAGCGGGGCAGTATCATCCCCTTCAGCATCATGACACTGGCGTATCTGTATGGCCGGGCACGCGGCGCAAAAAAGATTTTTCTCGATGTTTTCTCCGATGAAAACAAGCTGATTAAAATGTACGAAAAACTTGGCTTCAAGATTATCGGCTCATACAACAAGCCGCTTTCCTGCACGGTAATGATGATGGATCACACCTCGCAATACGAAACCGAAGCATCGCGGATGGAGCATTTTGTAAAGCCGTTCTTCTCGAGGCTTGTTCCGAAAATCGATTTTACCGGTGAGGACCGCGATCATGTGATGCGGGTTATCAATGCCATCAAGGCAAAATTCCCCAAGGACAAAGATCAGTCTGAAGAAAGCTGAGCACAGGCGAAGTTCTGCTAAAAGCGAATAATCGAGCCGGAAGCGTGCGAGCGGTAGATGCCTTCTAAAATCTTAACCGCTTCCCTGCTTTCTTCAGCTGAAACCATGGGCTTTTTGCCATGCATGATTGCACTGCTGAAATCTTCGATCTGGCGGGCGAAAAAATACCAGGTTGCGTCGATAGTTGAAAAGAACGCGCTGTCTTCCTGCTTCCATTGCTCCAGAAGGTGCTGCTGGCCCGGGATGGTCCAGAGATCATTAACCGGCGGCTCGAGTACTCCGCTTCTTCCCGCTATGAACATCGCGCCGCCATCGGTCTGGACACCAGCGGAAGCTCCCGAACTCCCGTGGATATGCACCTTGGCGTAAATGCCCGGCTCCTGTGAGTTCGACACAAAAATCGATGCCAGAGCGCCTGATTTGAATCTGACCACCGCGACCGCGCTGTCATCGACTTCAATGTATGGATGATTGACATTAGCCCAGAACCCTGCGACTTCCGCGACCGGCCCCAGATACCAGCTGAGCAGATCCAGCTGATGCGGAGCCTGATTGACCAGAACGCCGCCGCCTTCCATTGCCCACGAACCCCGCCAGGGATCTGATTCGTAATATGCCTTGTCGCGCCAGCCGAGCATCGTGATCTGCCCGAGCATGGGAGTGCCGAGCAAGCCATCGTCGATGGCCTTCTTGATCCTCTGTGTGGCCGGGTAGAGGCGGCGCTGACTTATCACGCTCAAGGTAAGTCCGCGGTCCTTCGCGAGCGCAATCATCGCATCGCAGTCTTGGACGCGAAGCGCCATCGGTTTTTCAATAATCACATGACAGCCCGCCCGCAAAGCCTCCATGGCGTGTTCCGCGTGCAAAGGGTGCGGAGTTGTTATCAGAACAGCAGTCACCTTGTCCCGCCGTGCCATTTCTTCGCAGGAGGAACGGGCGGCGATATTCCATCGGCCTGCAAAATCATGTGCTTTCTGCAAATTCCTGCCGCAAACCGCTACAAGCTGCGCGTTGTCCAGGCTTGCAAGCGCGGTGGCGTGCAGCTGAGCAACCTTGCCGTAGCCATAAAGACCGAATCGAATTTTCTCCATGACTGCTCCATATACAAGGTTCGTGACACTAGTTACGGCTTGAGCACCACTTTCAGGAGACCTTTTTCGCGGGCATGGAGCCTTCTGAACCACCCGGCCCCCTCCGAAAGCGGAGCGGCCGCGCTGACCACCGATGCGTAATCGATTTTCCCCGAAGCCAGCAAATCCAGCACCAGGGGGTATTCACCAGCTGTAGCGCAAGAGCCAAGCAGGCTGATCTGCCGGGTTACGACAGACTGCAAGGGCAGCTGTATCATCGGACTCACATTGCCGATCAGGGTGATTGAACCGCCTTTCCGTACCGCTGCGAGCGCTGTCTGGATTGGCGCTGTCGCTCCAACCGCTTCAAACACCCGGTCAAAGCCTCTTATTCCGGTCAATCTCAGCGCCGCTTCAAGTTCTGCCGGATTTGAAGGATCGAATCCAGCTGTGGCCCCTGCTTTTTCAGCAGCTCTGAGCCGTTCCCGATCCGGGTCAAAGGCGACAATCAAGCCAGGGGAAAACGCGCGCAGAATCTGGATAAGCAAAAGCCCGATAAGACCGCTTCCGACAACAGCAATGGTGTCGCCCATTTTCAGCGGTGTGATGGCCGCGGCATGGGCAGCCACCGCTGAAGGTTCAGCCAGCGCTGCTCCGGTAAAATCGAGTGACTCGGGGATATGATAGAGAATCCTCTGCGGCACAACCAGAAATTCGGCAAAGGCGCCGTCCCTTCGGTATTCATCGCAGGAAACACCAAGAACCTTGCGGTTGCTACACAGATTGACTTCGCCGCGCCTGCAGAATTCACATTCGCCGCAATATTCGGTCGAATCGAAAGTAACCCGGTCGCCTGGTTTGAAGCCGGTTACACCGCTCCCCACTGCCGCGATTTCCCCTGCCGCCTCATGCCCCATGATGACCGGCGGTTTACGCCTGCCAGTCGAGCCGTCCATGCCATGGACATCGGAGCCGCAGATAGCTGCGGCCCTGATTCGAATTAAAACATCATCCGGATTTCTAATTTCGGGATCCGGATAATCGATATACTCGAATGTGGAGGGAGCGGTCAGAACAAGGGCTTTCATCGCTGTATCCGGGCGGATCCGCCTTTTGAAAGCGCAATGACCTGCTCAAGGCTCGCCATAGTCGTGTCGCCCGGGAAGGTTGTCAGCAAGGCGCCATGTGCCCAGCCAATATTCAAGGCTTCCTGCGGGGACATGCCTTCAAGGAAGCCGTAAATCAGTCCCGCTGCAAAACCATCGCCGCCGCCTACCCGGTCGAGGACATCCAGTTCCATGGTCGGGGCCAGATATCTGTCACCGCCCAGCCAGAGCACCGCGCTCCATAAATGGCGGTTTGTGGATTTGACATCCCGCAAAGTCGTCGCGACCGCCTTGATATTCGGCCAGCGCTGGCTGACTTCCTCAATTGTTCGGTAGAAAGCTTCAGGATCGAGTTTCGATGCACTGTGAATGTCCGGTCCCTTGAGGCCAAGACCCATCTGCAGGTCTTCTTCATTGCCCAGAAGCACATCCACCTCGTCGACAATACGGCCGAGAACCTCATGAGCAGCTGCGGAAGAGCCGTTTGCCGCCCACAGTTTTGCCCGGTAATTCAGATCGAATGAGACAATCGCGCCAGCTTTCCGGGCTGCTTTCATGCCCTCGATCACCAATTCAGGTGTTGTGGGCGAAAGCGCCGAGAAAATGCCGCCTGAGTGGAACCATCTGATGCCGCGGGAAAAAATGCTGTCCCAGTCGAAATCTCCCGGCTTCAGCTGGGCGGCCGCTTCGTTGGCCCGATTGTAGAAAACCACCGGCGGCCGGACACCTTTTCCTTGATCCGACCAGACCTGCGCAATGTTCGGTCCGCGTACGCCATCGTGCTTGAATCGGCGATAAATGCCATCCACCCCCATTTTTCTGACTTCGGATTCAACTTTTTCTCCGATCGGGTAATCAACCATGGCGCTGACAACCGCGGTGTTTTTTCTGAAACAGCGCGCCAGGTTTGCGGCAACGTTGAATTCGCCCCCTGACACATGCACCTGATAGGTGTCGGCAAAACTGAAGGGGATGAGGCCAGGATCAAGCCTGGTAACCAGAGCTCCCAGCGCCGCAAAGTCGCGTGCGCCCGGGGATTCCGGGATATTCAGTGTTTTCATGGGTTAAGCTCTCCTTGCTTTTTCAGACGTTATAGGTGGAAGCGGCGGTAGTGCCGCCATGCCCCGTCCAGTTGGTATGGAAAAACTCGCCGCGCGGACGGTCTGTTCGTTCATAGGTATGGGCTCCGAAATAATCGCGCTGAGCCTGCAGAAGATTGGCGGGGAGCCGGCGGGTCCGCATGCCGTCATAATAGGCAAGCGCTGAAAAAAGCGCTGGAGTGGCAATACCCGATAATGCGCACTCAGCTGCCGCGGCTCTGAGTGCGTCACTGCTTGCGCGCAGTTTTTCCGCAAAAAATGGTGCAAACATCAGATTTTCCAAATTCGGATTCGCATCAAAAGCTTCCTTTATTTTCCCGAGGAAGGTAGACCTGATGATGCAGCCGCCGCGCCACATCAGTGCTATGGCGCCATAGTTCAGATTCCAGCCGAAATTCGATGCGGCCTCCTTCAGAAGGAGGAACCCCTGTGTATAGGAAATAATCTTAGCTGCGTACAAAGCTTTGCCAAGCTTTTCGACAAACAGCTTCTTATCTCCGGAGAACGCCGCGGAATCGGACTCTCCCAGGATATCCGCCGCGGCAAGCCGCTGATCCTTTGCGGCGGAGAGAAGACGCGCGTAAACAGCTTCCGCAATCAGGGTCAGCGGAACCCCGAATTCCAGCGACGCGATGCCAGCCCACTTTCCGGTACCTTTCTGGCCTGCGGTATCGAGTATTTTTTCAACCAGCGGAC
>CAZZJJ010000111.1:0-5617 GCA_964654405.1 uncultured Treponemataceae bacterium | reverse complement strand
ACCTCTGGGGGCTGACCCCTGCTGTTTTTTCTTATGCACAAGCGCTTTTCGCTGAGTTTATTGCCGATGAATCGAACTGGGCGAAAAACGAATTTTTTCTTCCATATATAATACGCTCGATGCTGGAGGGCGGAGCTGTGGCCGTGAAAGCGCTTCCGGTTGAGGATGCCTGTTTCGGACTCACGAATCCTGATGATCTGCCCGAGGTTCAATCGAATTTGGCAGCTCTGACACGAAATGGCAGTTTCCCGACACCGCTCTGGAAACAAGGAGGCTCTCATGCGTGATGGTTTGTATCGGTATGCCGGGCTTCCCGAGCTTTTTCAGCAGAAAGATTTTGCCCATAACCAGCTTTTTGCGGCACTTGGCTGTCCCTGGGATGCGCTGAAAAACCTTCCGGATTACCTCGCCGGGCTTTTTAAAGCACTGGCGAGCGGCAGTGATCCCGGGAATGCAGGGGTTTGGACGCAGGGGCATGTTGTCATGGAGCCGGGGGCTTTTCTTGAGGGACCGATTTTTCTCGGCGAGGGAACGATTGTGCAGGCGGGAGCCTATATCCGGGGGCCGGCATGGATTGGCCGGGGCTGTGAAATTCGCCAGGGGGCCTATCTGCGCGGCATGATTCTGGCGGGGGATGGCTGTGTGCTGGGACATGCCAGCGAATTCAAGCACTGCATCCTGTTTGACGGGGTGCAGGCTCCGCATTTCAATTATGTGGGGGATTCGATATTGGGAAACCATGCGCATATCGGCGCGGGGGTTATCCTGTCCAATGTCAGGCTTGATAAAAAGCCGATCCGCGTTCAGCTGATCGGCGAAGGGTATCAGGGGGAGCGGATCGATACCGGATTGGAAAAACTCGGCGCTGTCCTCGGCGATGCCTGCGAAGTCGGCTGCAATACCGTACTCAATCCTGGCACAATTTTGGGGACAGCCTGCCGGGTTGCGCCGGTCAGTTCGATCCGGGGAAGCTGGAAAGCGGGAAGCGTGCTGCCCATTTTGTCATAGCCTGCTTCCCCCGTATCCTTCTTATGCCATCAAGGCATCGACTGCCGCATGGAACAGCTTTTCCAGTCCTTCCCGGGTTGTATCCGAGTGGAACTCAGGTCTCCATTCAAGTTCCGCGAGTGTGTCCGAAATCGAAAAACAGGAAGCGATCGGAACATTCCGGAATTTTGCGATGGTGAAAAGCGCCGAGGCTTCCATCTCCACAACCAGAGCGCCGAGATCCCGGTAGCCGACAACCTCGGCCGGAGTCTCCCGATAAATCGCATCGGTCGTCCAGGTGGGGCCTTTGGAAAAGTCCAGATTTCGGGTTCTCAGCGCTTTTTCGAGCCGCAATGTCAATTCGGGATCCGGATAGGCAAGCTCGTCGCTTTCAACATAGTGGTGGGATGTTCCTTCGTCCCTGAATGCCGAAGTGCACAGCACCAGCGAACCCGGCGGCAGGTCCTTTCTGAGCGAGCCAGCCATTCCCATCGAAATGAACTCCTGAACGCCCCAAGCTATCAATTCTTCTATTATGAATGCTGCTGCGGGAGCTCCGATGCCGAAATTGGCTGCAATCGCGACCTGTCCGCTGCCTGCGAAAGGCTCGTCGATATACCGGAGGTAGGAACCGAAATAACCTTCAGCTGCTGATGTTTTGTAATTTTCGACAACATATTTGAAAAGGCTGTTCTGATAGCCGAGGATGACGCCGCGAGGCGCCGGCCTGTCTGAGAGCGCGCCGATTTTTTTCATGTAGCCCAGAAAATCAGATGGATTGAAAAAAGGCTTTGATGTGAATTTTTCCCTGAAGCGGGGTACTGGCATGGTTTCCTCCCTCATGGTATCGCTGTCCGTGAAATGAAGGTTTGAAATTGGTTCCACTCCTAGCATTTACAAAAACGGATTTCACCTTGTACAATACCACGGAATGCCTGATTGCGGAATTACGAACATTGGAGTTTCCATGAAAACTGAACATCTGATTGTCTCAAAGCGGCAGCTTTCTGAAGAAGTTTACCGGATCGAAGTGCTGGCGCCTCTTGTCGCAAGGGAGCGGAAGGCTGGCCAATTTGTTGTTGTTATGTATGATGAGGACTATTCTGAACGGATACCGCTTACCATAGCGGATGCCGATCCTGAAAAGGGAACCGTGACCCTGATTTTCCAGACAGTCGGCGCCAGCACCCATAAGCTTGCGCTGAAAGAACCGGGAGACAGTATTGTGCTGCTGGGGCCGCTCGGCAATCCAACCCATATAGAAAAATTCGGATGGGCCGTCTGTGTCGGCGGAGGAATCGGGCTGGCTCCTTTGTACCCCATTGTCAGAGCCCTGAAAGAAGCCGGCAACCGCGTTACGGTTATTTCGGGAGCACGGACTGCGGATCTTTTGATCATGCAGGATGAAATGAATGCCATCGCAGATGAAAATATAATCGTTACCGATGACGGTACGGCAGGGCGAAAGGCGCTCGTTACTGTCCCGCTCGCCGAGCTCTGTGCCGCAACGCCTCCGCCTGATATCGTGGTGGCCATAGGTCCGCCCATCATGATGAAATTCTGCGCTGAAACAACGCGTCCCCTTGGCATAAAGACCCTGGCCTCCCTCAATACGATCATGATTGATGGTACCGGGATGTGCGGCGGATGCCGTGTTTCGGTCGGCGGCGCTACTAAATTTGTCTGTGTGGATGGCCCGGAATTTGACGCGCATCAGGTGGATTGGGGGCAGATGATGTCCCGCCTGGGCGCCTACAAGGATATTGAAAAGGAAGCGCATGAAAAGTGCCATCTGGAAATGTCCATCAAGCAGTTGGAGAAAGAACGATCATGAGCCACATGGAAACCAGTTTCTATCAGCAGGCAGCACAGGCCGAACTTGAAAAAATCCGTTCAACGCCGCTGACTCCGCGGGCCAGAATGGCGATTCCGGTTCAGGATATGCCCTGCCAGGATCCTGAGGTCAGGCGGCATAACATGCATGAAGTCGCTGCAGGCTACACCCGCGAGCAGGCTATCCTGGAAGCCGAGCGATGTCTTCAATGCAAGAATGCCCCATGCATTGCTGGGTGTCCGGTTAAAATCGACATTCCTGGATTTATCAGGAAGATGAAGGGAGGCGATTTTGAAGGCGCGGGGCAGGTAATCAAGCAAACCAACCTGTTGCCTTCCATCTGCGGCCGTGTCTGTCCGCAGGAAAAACAATGCCAGCTGCCATGTACAGTCGGCAAGGCGCTTGGCGGCGTGGATAAGGCCGTGCAGATTGGCAGGCTTGAACGCTTTGTGGCTGATTACGAGCGAGAGCATGGTCTGCAGACGGTTCCGCATGCAGGACCTGCCAGTGGAAGGCGAGTCGCGATAGTCGGGGCTGGTCCTGCCGGCCTAACCTGTGCGGCCGATGTCCGCAGAGAAGGTCATGATGTCGTGGTATTTGAAGCCTTCCATAAAGCAGGCGGCGTCATGGTGTATGGCATTCCAGAATTCAGGCTCCCCAAGGCGCTGGTCGCTTCGGAGGCAGGGCTTCTTGAGTCCATGGGAGTTCAATTCGAAATGAATTTTCTGGTGGGCCGGACCCGAAAACTTTCTTCACTGCTCAGGGAAGATGGGTTTGACGCCGTTTTTATCGGTACCGGGGCGGGTTTGCCGAAGTTTATGGATATCCCGGGTGAAAACCTGGTTGGAGTTTTCAGCGCGAACGAATATCTCACCAGAGCCAATTTGATGAAGGCGTATGAAATCGGCAGGGCTGGAACCCCTATCTATCCATCTCGGCGCGTCGCGGTTTTGGGCGGCGGCAATGTCGCCATGGACTCAGCGCGAATGGCCATGCGCCTTGGTGCAGAGGAAGTCCGTGTTCTGTACCGGAGAACGAGGGAGGAAATGCCAGCCAGAGCCGAGGAAGTAGAGCACGCAATGGAAGAAGGCATCATTTTCGATTTTCTCGCCAGCCCGACAAAAGTTGTGGGGGACGATAAAGGGAAGGTTGCCGGACTTGAGGTGCTTTCGTACCAGCTAGGTGAGCCTGATGAATCAGGGCGCCGCAAACCGGTTCCAATCCGGGGCAGCGAGCATTTTGTGCCCTTCGATACCGTCATTGTCGCGATCGGCAATGAATCGAATCCGCTCATCTCGCGCACGACTCCAGACTTGCATGTTGATCGGTATGGTCATATTATTGTTGATGAAAAGCAGAAAACGAACCTGGATCGGGTATATGCAGGCGGTGACATTGTTCTGGGAGCGGCAACGGTCATCCTTGCCATGGGTGAGGGCAGACGGGCCGCTGCTGCTATCAATGAGGTTTTGCAATAGAGTCAGCTTCACAAGCGGCTCAGCAGAAAGAGGGGCTGGCAGGCATGAGAAAATCGGGCTATCGGGTAGTTGCAGTCTCATTGATGGTTACAGGATTCATCATCACATCGCTGACTCATCCTGCCGCCCAGAATAATGATCAAAGATTGCCTGGCCAAACGCAGGCAGCCCAGCCTGCTTCCTATCAAACTGCCATGCAGCTTTTTCAGCGCGGCCGTCAGCTTCAGCTGGCGAACAAGGAGGCTGAGGCTGAAAAGGTCTTTGCCTCTTCCCTCTCCCAGACGGAGAAACTTCTGCTGGCTGAGCCTGCCAATTCGGACTATCTCGCGCTCAAGGCTGCCAATCTTTTCAGACTCAAGCGGTATCAGGATGTCGTATCCCTCGTGCAGAAAAATCAGGATGCCCGACAGGATTACCGCGTTCTCGAAACCCTCGCGGAATCGCTCTATTTCCTCGGTCAGAATGAAGAGGCGCTCAAGACCTTTGCCCATTATGTCGAACTGGCTCCGCCGAATGATGAACGTATGTCGAGCGCGTATTATTACATCGGCGAATGCTATGTCAGGCTGAAAAAGTACGAACATGCCGATATCGCATTTACTACAGCTACCGCCATGGAAAAACAGATGTATTACTGGTGGTACCGGCTCGGCTATGTCAAAGAGATGCTGGGGCGCTATATGAAAGCCTATGAAGCCTATGGTGCCAGCCTCAAACTGAATCCGGGATTTGCCCCAGCGCGCGACGGGCAGATCCGTGTCAAGGCCAAGACCGGTCTTTAATCGAAGCTGGCATTGCGAATACAATGCCGTCAGGTGGAACGATGGAGCAAGCAGCCGCAAGAATTGCCTCGTTTATCGCGTCAAACGCCGCGGTATATGACCGCATTTCGCAATTCATCTGGGAAAACCCTGAAACCGCGTTCAATGAAGAAAAATCATCAGCTATCTACCGGAAGCGGCTTGCCGATTCGGGCTTTCAGATTACCGAATATCCTGAAATGCCGCATTCATTCATGGGGGAAAAGGGCAGTACGGGGCCGGTTATCGCATTTATGGGGGAATATGACGCACTTCCCGGAATGTCTCAGCGATGCGGCATATCCAGGGAGCCGGTATCCGCAGGCGCGCCCGGGCATGCCTGTGGGCACAACCTTCTGGGGATGGGTTCGCTCGCGGCAGCAGAAGCGCTGGCCTATGCCGCACAGGAATCCGGGATTCCCATTCGGGTCCGTTACTATGGCTGTCCCGCCGAAGAGTCCTTGGGCAGGATACCGCTGGTCAAGGCAGGAAGATTCAATGACGTCGATGCGGTGATG
>CAZZJJ010000110.1:0-5625 GCA_964654405.1 uncultured Treponemataceae bacterium | reverse complement strand
AGCTTCACTCAGAGCCAGCGGCGTTTTTGTCGAGCCAAAAGTCTATGTGCGCCAGAGATTGCTCTTTGAAACCTACGTTCAGACAAAGCGCGCTGATGAGTTAAAAAAGGCGCTGACCCCGCCGACCGCGGATGAAATTCTGAAAGCATATGATCTGGCCAAGGCAACCCTTGTCCGTCCCGATACGATGCGTATCAGCATCCTGTATGTTGATATTCGGGGAAAGAGCGATGCCGATATCAAGAAAGCAAAAGAAACCATGCAATCAATGGCTTCATCATTGAAGCTGAATTCAACCAAGTTTGACGAGTATGTTCTTCGCTCGGGCGATGCCGCAGGATACAAAGCGATCCAGTCCATGTATCTTGAAAAGACAACCCAGAATAAAACGATTTTTGGACAGGAGTTGTTCGACGCTGTTTTCAAACTAAAACCTGGCGAAATATCTCCGCTCGTTGAAAGCCCTACCGGTTTCAGGATTGTGCGCGCCAACGAGTTTCTTCCTCAGAAACAGCTCGGGCTTTCGGACACCGTTCCAGGCAATCAGAACATGACTGTGCAGGATTTTCTCATTTACCAGCTGGCTGGCGAAAAAGAACAGAAATTCATGGACACACTTGAGGCGGATCTTATTCAGAAACTTAGAAATGACGCCACTATAAAAATCTATGATGAGAATCTGAAATGGTGAGGAACTGATGGCATCACGAAGAAAAGCCCGAATTCTCGCTTTCCAGGCTATCTATGCCTGGGAAGCCTCAGGGACTCCGCTTGAGGAGCTTCTTAAATTTTCGTGGCTCGAGCAAGACAAAGTCAGCAATATCGAAGATGAGATTGCCGCTTTTTCGCGACTGATAATAACCGGAACTTTGGAAAAATGCGCGGAAGTTGATGCAGCAATCAAGCGCCATCTTGCCCACTGGCCTTTCGAGCGGCTGAAAAAAGTAGATCTCGCCATTCTCCGCATGGGAACCTATTGCCTTCTTTATCAGAAAGATCTGCCGGCACAGATCACAATCGATGAAGCCATTGAAATCGCCAAGGAATATGGATCCGATGAATCCTATAAATTCATCAATGGCGTCTTGGATGGCATCAACAAGGAAAGCCGCTAACCATGATACGGGTGAAGAACCAGAAGCAGATTGAGGGAATACGTGCATCTTGTGCATTGCTGTCGCGATTGCTTTTCGAAGTCCGAAAAGCAATCGCACCTGGGGTAAGCGGGCTTGAGCTTGATGAGCTGGCAGAAGACTTTATCAGAAAACATGGCGGGCGCCCTGCTTTTCTTGGATATGAAGGGTTTCCAGGCACACTCTGCATCTCGATCAACGAAGCGGTAATTCATGGAATTCCGGATAAGCGGAAACTGCGGGAAGGGGATATCGTCGGCATTGATTGCGGGATAGACCTGGATGGCTATTATTCAGATGCCGCAGTCACCTGGCCGGTTGGGCAGGCTTCTCCAGCTGCAGATCAGCTCATGCGGGTAACCCGAGAATGCCTTGATAAAGGTATTGCTGCAATCAAGCCCGGCGCCAGGATTTTTGATGTTTCAAGAGCTGTTTTCAGTCATGCGACAGCCTATGGATATGGTGTTGTACGGCAATATTGCGGTCATGGCGTCGGACTGGAAATCCATGAAGACCCTCAAATTCCGAACTATGTTTCATCCGGACCCAATCCTCGTCTAGTCCCCGGGATGGTTGTCGCGATTGAGCCGATGATCAATGCGGGAAGGCCTGAAGTGAGGATTCTCGCTGATGACTGGACTGTCGTAACCATGGACGCATCGCTGTCCGCTCACTATGAACATACGGTCCTTATTACCGAAACAGGGCATGAGGTACTGACTTCCTGGGAGTTTTGACTTCCCGCTCATTCCTCCTTTTTTCCAGTAACTTTTTTTAGTATCTTTTATTTGAAATATCGAATATTTGCACGAAATTTGGAGGAGTACTCATGAAATTCGAAAAGATGCTCTACTCGAAAAAATTTTTTATCGCTAATCTGATTGCATTGGGAGTAATTATCGGGTTTGTTTTCGCCTTTGTCGGCGGCCGCGGACTCATGCTGAATCAAAACCGGTCAGCACTTCCGGTAGTACAGGCTGAAACACCCTCAGTTCAGGTTTCTCCTGAAGTGGGTGCCGCTTTGTCACAGGCAGAAGCCGTACAGACTGCCTTCCGATACGTAGCCAGGACTGTCCTTCCCTCTATTGTAGAACTTGATGTTGTGGAAAAGCCGGAAACCAGCCCGAAGACAGCTCCGTCTATTCCCTTTGAGTTTTTCTTTGGTCCCCAGGATGACCAGCAAGGCCAAACCCCCTATCAGCAGGAGGGGCTTGGTTCAGGAGTTATTTTCAAGCGCGACGGAAACACCGTCTATGTTCTGACCAACAATCATGTCGCTGGAAATGCCGACAAAATCACAGTCGTGCTGAATGACGGACGGGAATTCTCCGGTACCCTTGTCGGCGCTGATGATCGCAAGGATATCGCAGTTGTAAAATTCGAAACCAGTGACAAGGATATTACGGTCGCGAAACTTGGAGATTCATCGAAGATCGAAGTCGGTGATTGGGCTATAGCGCTTGGCAGCCCCTTCGGTTTGGTTAGCTCCGTAACTGCTGGCATCATAAGCGCGCTTGGAAGAAATGGCGGCCCAGACGGAAACATCAATGATTTTATTCAGACTGATGCTGCTATCAACAAAGGGAACTCAGGCGGCGCCCTCGTCAATATCAGGGGCGAGGTCATTGGTATCAACACCTGGATTGCCTCTCCGACCGGCGGTTCAGTCGGTCTTGGTTTTGCAATTCCTATCAATAATATCAAGAATTCTTTGGATGATCTGATTACCAAGAAGCAGATCCAGTATGGCTGGCTTGGCATCAGTATGCTGAATATCGGTCAGGACAAGGCAACCGCACGAGAACTTGGCATTGATGGTAAAAAAGGCGCCTTTGTCGCGCAGATTTTCTATGGCGGCCCAGCTGAAAAAGGCGGAATTTTACCGGGAGATTTTATAACAGCGGTCAATGGGCAAAGCATAAAGTCTCAGGATGAGCTTGTCCGCATCATTGGCGACATCAGGCCGGGGGCAACCGCAACAATCGAATTTATCAGAAACGGTTCAGTTGGAAGCACCAAAGTGAAAATCGACCTTCGAGATAAAAATATCGCAAGCAACAATAAGGACTTGTATCCCGGTCTTTCCATCCTCTCCCTTGCTTCGGACAATCTCCAGAAGGACAAGCTGCCGAAAAACGTAAAAGAGGGAGTCTTTGTCACTGATGTCATTGCCAAGAGCCCGGCATCGACTATGGGAGTCAAGCCTGGCGATGTGATCGTCAAGGTGAACGACAAGGCGGTCAAAGACAGCGCTGCGTTCTATCGCCTCATCAACGATCCGAAGGAAAAGAAACTGGTATTTACAATCGTCCGGGATGACCAGACTGTCGATACGCTTGCTTTTAACAAGAAGTAATAGTATAGTCATGCTTTAAACTTCAGCCCGGGAAGAAGACATGCATAAAGAATTTGTTACATACGATACGATCAGAAACAACGCCATGAAGCTGGCGTACAGGATTTACAAGGATGGTTTTATCCCTGACGTGATTTATGTGTCCCTCAGGGGCGGAGCTTACATGGGCAACGTGATGAGCGAATACTTCAAGTTCATCCGCGGTGAAGACAGGCCGGTATTTTACGCGGCTGTCGTAGCCCGATCGTATACAAATGTCAGTACCCATGAGTCGATAAAGATCGATGGGTGGACCTACAATCCTGATTTTCTGCGGGGCGGAGACAAAGTGCTGCTCGTTGATGATGTCTATGATTCCGGGCGGACCATCAACTATCTGGTTGATGTGATCATGCAGCGAGGCCTATCGAGAAGCAACATCAAGGTTGCGGTTCATGACTACAAAATTCGGCATTACATCGAAGATAATCAGCCAATCAAACCGGATTACTGGTGCCGGAAGATTGAGGTTGCCAAACCAGAAGATGAGA
This sequence comes from uncultured Treponemataceae bacterium, assembly GCA_964654405.1. Lineage (GTDB taxonomy): Bacteria > Spirochaetota > Spirochaetia > Treponematales > Rectinemataceae > JAJTBL01. The sequence goes on along the minus strand of CAZZJJ010000110.1, from coordinate 1,606 downwards.
CATGGATTCATTATATGAGCCACGAGCTTGTAGGCTTAACAAGGGAAGAGGCGGAAAAATACTATATTTCCCAGGATCCTGAACTTGCTGAAGCGATGAAGATGGTGACAGGCTGAATCTAGCCAATAGCGAAAGAAGAGGCTGCCTTGAAAAGGCAGCCTCTTCTTTTAGTCGAGGGCTTTAAAAATTGCGTCGAGCCAATTTACCAGTCTAGGCAATACTATATGACAGTGCCGTCCGGAACTACCATGTTTTTGGGTATGACGATGACTCCATCGACTACATAATGGGTCGCGTATTCACCATCCGGGCGGTTGACATTATCGACACCGATCCTGCAGTTAAATCCAATGCGCGCGTTTTTATCGATTATGGAGTTTTTTATAATGCTCCCTCCGCCGATGCCGATATTGGGGATTCCTTTTTTTGCATTCAGTTTCTTGTCTTCAGGCCTTTCATAGCGGTCCGCGCCCATGCAGACAACACCTTCAAGGCTTGCGCCTGATTCGATGATGGTTCGCACGCCAACTATGGAGCGGCTGATGTATGCGTTGGTAATGATGCAGCCGTCGGTTGCCAGGACCTGGTTCAGCGTGCAGTGATTGACCTTCGATGCCGGCAGATTGCGGTTGTGGGTGTAAATCGGCCGTTCTTCATCATAGAAATTGAATTTCGGATTGATATCCGTCAATTGAATATTGGCATCATAGAAGCTTCGAATAGTCCCGATATCTTCCCAATAGCCGTCGAAGAGGTATGCGTTGATCTTCTCGTTTTTAAGGATATCAGGGATGACTTCCTTGCCGAAGTCATTAGAGTCGCCGGAAAGCGCTTCTTCCATGAGATCCGCGTTGAAAATGTAGATACCCATCGAGGCGAGGTACTCTTTTTCCGGAGATGCGTCAGCGGGGCGAATTTCTGCTGGCAGTTTATATTCGGAAATATCTTTTGTTGGACCTGGTTTTTCAAGGAAGGATTCAATGATTGAATTTTTCCCTGCCTTGATAATGCCGAGTGCATCGGCTGTCGGTCTGTCCACCATGGTTCCCGCGATAGTCAGCCGGCAGCCGGATTCGACATGTCTGCGGAACATGTCCGCTAGATCCATTCTATAGAGCTGATCGCCGGAAACAATGAGATAATGGGTGGGGTTCTGCGGTCTGAAATGGATCAGATTTTTACGGACAGCGTCAGCTGTTCCTTCATACCATCCCGAATGAATCGGTGTCTGCTCGGCAGCGAGGATTTCCACAAAACCGCCGGAAAACTGGTCAAAGTTATAAGAACGGGAAATATGCAAATGCAGACTGGCCGAGTTGAACTGCGTTAGAATATAGATCTTTCTGAATCCTGCATTGATGCAGTTTGAAATGGGAATATCAACGATTCTGAATTTGCCGCCAAACGGGACAGCTGGTTTGGATCGCTCCTTTGTTAAAGGAAAGAGCCTGGTACCCTTGCCGCCTCCAAGAACAATGGATAAGACTTTTGCCATATTTTTCCCCTTCCGCCATCCGGCCCATGCCTGCTGATAATCAATCAATTGACAAAAAACATATAAACATCTGTTTACCTGATGGCATTTCTTGGGTAAAGTATACAATAT
>CAZZJJ010000109.1:0-5640 GCA_964654405.1 uncultured Treponemataceae bacterium | reverse complement strand
GTGTGGATCCAACCGCGAATTTTATTCCGCTCCGGCTGCAAGGCAAGCCGCCGCTTCCGGCAGGGCCTTTGCGGGGCAAGCAGGTACCGGTTCCGGAAATGGTCAGCCTGTATTGGCGCGAAATGGGCTGGGATGAGCGCAATGGTGTCCCGCTGAAACAGACGCTTGAGCGCCTGGGTTTATAAGCAGCCATGAGCACGGTTGTTTTTGAAAAGCTTCCGGCGCTGGACTATGAAAATGCCTGTGTCGCGCTTCCAAAAGAATATGGAACGCCCGCATGGGAAGCACTTTCCGAAGTTGCAGCGATTCGAAAAGCGTTGTTTTCTCTGCTTGAAAAACTTGACGCTCATGAAGAGATTGTTTCGAAAATTCGCGGCAAGCCGGTCGTGATAAAGCCGAATCTCGTTATCGTGTATTCGAATATCGGCACCGTCAAGCCTGAGTTTCCCGAAACAACGGATCCGCGGGTCATCGACGCGCTGGTGCTGTGGCTGAAACAATATACCGATACAATAACCATTGCGGAATCTTCAGGCAGAGGGTCTCCGACACGCGCTTCGTTTGCGATTTCAGGGCTTGACCGACTATCGAAAAAGCGGGGCTGTGAGCTGGTTGTTCTGGAGGAACGCCCCTGCGAGCTGTATCGCTTGCCCAAAGCCCGGGTGTCACGAACCTTGTATATTCCGGATACCTTCGGAAAGGTCGCGCGGGGCGAAGCCTTCTACATTTCGGTCCCCAAACTCAAGACCAATCTCTACACCGGGGTTACCCTCGGCTTTAAAAATTCCATGGGCATCATTCCATATAACGAGCGTCAGCATGCGCATCATTATGATATCAATCGAAAGCTTGTTGAGATGATGTACCTGGTAAAGCCTGATTTGACCCTGATCGACGGCATAATCGGCGGCAATGGCCCCTGTCCCGCTCCAGTGTATCCTGTCAGTTCAAATATGCTCATTGCGGGCAGTAATCCAGTGGAGACCGACAGAGCCGCGGTCCGATTCATGGGCTTTGATCCGAAAGGCATTCCGCTTCTAACCATCGCTGATGAACTTGGTTTCAATGACGACACAGTTCGAATTATTGGCGAAGCAGCGCCTGCCAATGGGTTTTCGAGTCCCGATTACTCTCTCCTTTCAGATCGAATTATTCGTCATTTCCCCAACATTCGCGTGTTATACGGCATCGATAAGCATGGACTCGGCAATCCTGAAAATTCCGATGTAGATGTCCGGGCTATCGAGGCCAGATGCCGGGGCGGCTGTGTCGCGACAACGCGGTTTGCCTTCGAGATGCTCATAGCTGAAGGGAAAAGCTCAGCACGGCAGGGCACAGTAATTATCGGCAGCGGAATCGACGGATACTGGCTGGACGCTTCGGGCAAAAAATATTCGGTTCAGGATATCGCCGCGCTGAAAGGCTATAAGCTCTGTATAGGAAGCTGTACGAAATCAATTTCTGGAATCTGTGACCAGTATGTCGCTGGATGCATGCCCCTTGCCAACGCTCCGCATGCGGCCCTGCACAAGTTTACCAGAACGCGTTGTGCGATATTGGGGTTCGGAAATCGCCATTTTCCGCTGTTTATCAAAGCCTTGCTCGAGACGAGGCATGCACGCCGGAAACTCCTCAAAGCAGGGGCGACACTTGACATGGATTTCCCTGTCATCGATTCAGCAGCAATTGCCGTTGAACCTGGAGCCGAAACAGACGCATCTCCACCCTGGCAGGCGCTGTCCGTCCCTGCCAGGACAGATCCAAAAACCTTGAAACGGCAGCTTCGATTTGAAGATGACTCCCTTTTCGCCTCACTGACAGGAACCTTCATTCCGAACCGAATTCCAAAGGCTCTATACCGCGTGCAGGCAGTGCTGACCACGCTGATTACCATCTCACCGCTTTGTGCCGGCTTTCTGGCGCTCTTTGGCCTGCTCCCCGGAATCCCCCCGTCGCTGTTGTTTTCTATCTTTATCGGCATCTTGATACTTCATTCCTTCGAAGTCCCTTTTGCAATTGTCGCCGAAGCAAAGCGCCGCCGGAGAAAAAAGCTTTCGCAAATTTCAACATCGAGCGAGACTTCCGGCAGAGATGCAGTTAAGGTGATGATAAAAACAATGCTGATTGGCTATCCCGCATGGCTGCCGGAAATTCAAGGCATTCATGATGAAGACGAAGCCTTCGGCTGCCGACATTAGCTGGTTGGCTAAAGTGGCTTGCCAGACCTGCTGAATGCAGGTAAACTTTCCCCCATGAAAGGAATCATTGTCGCGGCTGGCTATGGAACCCGATTCCTGCCAGCTACCAAAACTGTTCCCAAGGAACTTTTGCCCGTAGGCCTCAAACCGAGTATCGCCTATATTGTCGATGAATTTGTCGCGTCAGGAATTACCGATATCATCATTATTTCTTCCCGCAGAAAGAAAGCACTCGAAGACTACTTTGACCGTGAGATCGAACTTGAATCGATCTTTCTGAAAGAAGGTAAACTGGACAAACTCGCCCTTATCCAGCCGCCTGAAGTTTCCATGTCTTTTGTACGGCAGACTGAAATGAAGGGCACCGGGCATGCCCTCCTGCAGGTTAAAAACCTGGTGGGCAGTGAGCCCTGCGTAGTTGCGTATCCTGACGACCTCCATCTCGGCACGGTTCCGCTCGCGCGCCAGCTCATTTCGATCTATGAACAAACAGGAAAATGCGTCCTTGCCACCATTCATGAGCCAGGCGATGTGTCGCGCTATGGCGTCGTCGACCCCAAACCGGACGGCGTCGGGGTGCGAGGCTTCATAGAAAAGCCGGCAGTCGGAAAAGAGCCGAGCCATGAAGTTTCGATCGGCAGATATCTCTACACCACGGAATTTTTCGATAAGCTGGAAGAAGGCTGGGCACAGCATAAAAGCGGCGAATACTACCACAGCTACGCCCTCGATCGAATGATTGAAGCTGACAAGGTAGCCTATTGCCGCATTGAAGGCACCCGCCTTGACACCGGTGATCCAGCGGGGTATCTGGAAGCAATTCTGCACAACGCGGCTCAGGATCCGCAACTCAAACCGGTACTCATGAAGTTTTTTCGATCCATGCAGTAAACCGGACAAGGAGCTTTTTCCATGACCATCGGAATCGATATCGGCGGAACGACAACCAAAATCGTTGGTCTCAGCCAATGCAATGAAATCATATACACGACAGTAAAAGCCAATGACCCGGTCGCCTCCGCAGCGGGGGCGATCGGCAAGTTCATTTCGGTAGCCGGCATTAAAATCCAGGACATAAAACGGCTCGCGGTTACCGGTGTGGGTTCCACCTTTATCAAGGATGATGTTCTTGGCATCAAGGCTGAACATGTCGAAGAATTTCAAGCTATCGGCCTCGGCGGTTTGAAGCTTTCCGGCGCAGAGCGGGCTCTGGTTGTCTCCGTCGGTACCGGCACCGCCATCGTCCATGCCGAAGGGCGGAACGCGCGCCACTTGGGCGGCTCGGGAGTTGGCGGCGGTACTATTCTCGGGCTTGGCAAGGCCCTGGTTGGCATCAGCGACTTTGACAACCTCGCGCAGTCAGCTTCGCGCGGCAAGGTGGAAGGCGTCGACCTGACTATCGGCGACATTTCCTCACGGGCTGTCGGCTCATTGCCGCAGAACGCCACCGCGTCCAATTTCGGCAAAATGGCGGATCGCCCGAGCCCCGATGATATTTCCGCGGGGATTGTCAACATGGTCTTTCAAACGGTCGGCATGCTCGCCATTCTAGCCGCACGCGCTGAAAATGATCCTGCCATTGTTGTTGTCGGAAACACGATGCAGATTCCGATGGCCAGGCAGGTCCTGGACGGCCTGTATCCGATTTACGGTGTCCGCTTTATCGTGCCGGATCTGGCGCAGTATGCGACTGCGCTGGGAGCCGCGCTGTATATCTGCTGATATTACCCTAAAAGCAAGCGCAATTTTTTCCCGTATTGTTGCCCTTTTTCTCAAACTCCACAACTCCTCGTCAGGCGATTTTTATAATTCTATATTTTATAATGAATTAATAATTCTTTTCACTTGGCATGAGAATTGCATCATAATTAGCAATACTCTTGAATGCATGGAGGAAAACCAATGCGAGGTTTCTATGGATATGGCATGGGATACAGCTTCCCCTGGTGGAATATCGTATCCTGGGTAATCGGAATCGGCGTTATCGCCGCTATCATTTTCTTTGCTGTACGAAGCAGTAAGCAGAAAAAACCCGAAGTTCCGGCAGACAACCGCGACGCTCTTCAGATTCTTGCCGATCGGCTCGCCCGCGGTGAGATAACCAAGGAAGAGTATCTCGAAACCAAGGAACTGCTGGAACGTTGAAAAATCAGTGAAAATTGACGGGCGTCAGGGTTCCGACCTCTTTGCGCCAGCTTTGAGCCAATCGCCCCCGGGCACCCGTCATTTTCATGCACCGCACTCAGTCAACGGTAATCGATTTGGAAACATTCTTCGGCGCGTCTGGATGGACACCGTGTTCATCGACGCCCAGCTCGTCCAGCCATTCCATTTTACGCACCGACATTCTGTAAGCCAGATACTGCAGGACAATCGTGGCGCCGAAAACGAACAGATACGGATCGCCCGTATGAGGAATCTCGATGTACTTTGACCAGTAGCTGTCGTCGCCCATCGGCTTGCCTTCCACCGCCATACCAAGATCCTGCCGCCGTTCCGCGATAAGGATGATGTCCGCCCCTCTGATTTTGTGGGTATGAATCTGGCTTATGGTAATTCTGACGTCGCGATCCTCAGGCGGGCAGATAAAGACAAGCGGATAGCCTTTGAAGAGCTGTTCCAGAAGCTGGGGCTTTTTCTTCAGCAAGGCATGCGCTTCATCCTCAATCAAAACGGGTTCTTTCTGCAAAAGCTCCCGGTACGCGTCGAGGGCTGATTCAATATCTGACAGCGAGAAGAGCGTATTTCGGCCCAGAATCGTGTTGGGTCCGTGCTTGAATTCAGCAGCATCATAGCCTTCGGTGTGGTTGAGGACAACTTCCCGGATTTTCAGCGCACCTTCGCGGGCCAGCCCAATCAGTCCGGTTCCCAGAATATGCACGGATGGCCGCTGGAAGAGCCGCAATGCCGCTGTTTCGATGTCGCCGATAGTCGTTTCCATGGTTTCGCTCATGAGATTTCTGGCGGCTATGATGCGCTCCCTGACTTCCTTTTCCGAGTGCACCAGGCTGGCAGCGCACAGGTAGAGAATGGCCAGCTGGTTCATGAAGGATTTTGTGGCGGCAACTGCTATTTCGGGACCGCATAGTATCGGCAGGTAGAAATCCGTCAATTCCTGCGGAATTCGGCTGTTTTCATTGTTGACGAGACAGGCGCGGCGGATTCCCGGAACCCTTTCCTTGACGTCCTGGAAAATATCCACCAAATCTTTGGTTTCACCAGACTGCGTTATACCGAGTATCAAATCTTCATTTTTCAGGCAGGAAAAATACATCGAACGGAAGATGCCCGGATTGCAGGGATAGATGGGCAGGTGCGCGATGCCGTTGAAAAAATAGGCAGCTGTCAGCGCTGCATGATACGACGTACCCGAGGCAACAAAATAGATTCTGCCGCCTGAATTGTTCGTCTCCAGCAGGGCTGTCTTGAATTCATTCAGATA
>CAZZJJ010000108.1:0-5655 GCA_964654405.1 uncultured Treponemataceae bacterium | reverse complement strand
ATGTCGATGGGCTCGCCTTCCCACATAACCAGCGTATAGGTTTCGCCTTCTTTCAGATAGGGCTTTCGCTCTTCATGCAGGCTGATGGGAACACCGAACTGCTCATAATTCTCATTGTTCATGAACATGAAGTTTTCACCGTCAGAATACTGATACTGGCAATCGACCAGATCAACCTGAGCGTCTTCCACAAAATCTGCAGTCTTGATTGTCTGAGTAATCACATTGCCGGATTTGAGGTTCTTCGCCTTGACACGGGCAAATGCAGAACCTTTTCCCGGACTGACGAATTCCCGCTCCACAACAATGTGCGGGTTGCCATTGATCAGAAGGCAGGTACCGATATTAATTTCACCACCACGAACCATAAAAATTCCTTTTGTCCGCTCTTGTAAGGCGGGCGCTGCAATAAAAATAATGACCGGCGTATACTATTGCGGAAAATTCAAGTTTTGTAAAGACTTACGGCGCGAATCCGCGTTTCCCATTCCTGCAAAAGGGAAATATTGCACATCGGCGATGTCCTTTTTTCCGGCTAAAACCATGAGCAGACGGTCAAATCCGACAGCGACGCCCGAACAGGGCGGAAAATGCTCAAAAATATCGGCGTACTCTGCATCAACGTTATGCGGCACCAGCGCGTCCTTTTTTTTCATTGATTGGGACGTAAAATACGCGCGCACCGCCGAGGGGTTCGCCATTTCGGTAAAGCAGTTGGCAATTTCAATGCCAGACACATACAGCTCCCAGCGCTCCTTGTACACGGTTCCGGGAATATCCTTGGCAAGGCATTCAATGCCGGCAGGATATTCATTCAGCACCAGCGGCCGGTCCTGCGGCAGATTGGGTTCGACAAGGCTTAAAAAAATGATGTTGAAGGCGTCTTCCCATGAGGTGGCCGGTGACACCAGCAAGTCTCGCTGGCGGCAGGCTTCCCGCATCGCTTCGGCGGATTGCAGGGCATCAAGATCGGCACGGGCAAATTCGGCCCATGCCTCTTTCATGGTCATGATGCGGAAGGGCGGTAAGGCCTGGGAAGGCGACAATTCAGTTTTCAAAGCTGAAAAAAGCTCTTCGGTCAAGCGGATATTGTCCCTGCTCGACAGTCCGAGGCCATAATATTCCAGCATGGTGAATTCCGGACTGTGTATCCGCGAACGGGATTCGGCGTTGCGCCATGATTTGCAGAGCTGAAACACACTTCTGCCCGTTTCGGCAATTATCTTTTTCATCCAGATTTCGGGCGATGGAATGAGATACAGCGGCGTTCTGCCCTCGATGGGGTGCACATATTCTGTCGCGAAGACTTCAAGACAGGATTCAGGTATCAGCGAAGGGGCGAGGGCTGGTGTGTCGGTTTCGAGGTAGCCGCGCGAGAGGAAAAACTCACGGGTAATGGTTAGGAGCCGTGAGCGGATCTCCATCATGCGTATGTCCATGAGCACAGTATACCAAAAGGCTTGCATTGTGAAAATGCGAACACAGGCTCAGTAAGCTAAACAAGCCGGGCGTTCCTGCGCAGAGCTTCAGGTTCTATCCATTTCTGGTCGAGCGCAGAGCCTTTCAACATAAGCCGCAGCTGGGCATCGGGCATTTCGGAGATCGCGTCAGCGTCGAAAAAGCCTCCGATGCAGCCAAAAACGCTGATAGCTGCGCTGTCGGGTTTAAACCACGGGCAAGCTTCCAGACAGATGTCACAGCCATAGAGCTGCCGATCCCAAGCTTTTTGAACGGATTCAGGAATCGGTGCGGCTGAGCTTGTATAGTTTTGGATGCAGGATTCCCGATGATAGGCTGGAACCTCTTTGAATTGGAGAGCCTTTGAGGGGCAGGCATTGATACAGCGCGCACAGGAGCCGCAGAGCGAAAGCGGTTCCAGCATTATTCGGGGCGGCAGATCAGTTTCAGCTGAAAAATCGAAGGGCAGGAACATGAGGCCGAGAACCACCGCCGAGGACCAGCCTGCTTCAACAACCGCCGTATCGCAGTCATCATCACTGGTAAGCCCGGTAAAATCGGTTCGGCGAGCAATGACGAGCCCGTTCCTGCCGATAGTCCCAAGACCTGCAATAATCGCGAGGGCTTTTTCAGGAAATTTCGAATTGACAAAGCGATGCCACTGGCGCGGCGGGAAAAGAGCTTTGCCCTGGGTTTTGGCTTCTTCCGTCACCAGGCGCGCGCAATCTGAAAGCCGCGCCAGCACTTCATGGTACCAGTTGGCGCGGGCAAAGCGCCCGATCGAGCAAGCCCTCATGTAGCTTTCGGACACTGAAGGCAAGGCTGGCAGCCCCCTCTCCGCCCTGCTTTCTGATGATTCAGGAAGGACATCCGGGGCATAGCGAAAGGCTGCGACCAGGAGAGCACCAAGATTGTCAAGTTGGTAGCACTGCCAGAGATCGGCATGAGTCGCGGATTCCCAAGACCTGACAACCGGTTCCCAGTTTTCTTTCCGGAGCAGATTGTATGAGAAAAAATGCCGCGAGGCGGCGGCTTGCAGAATTTTATCCGCGTACCACCGCCCCGCTTCTTCATCGAGGTAAATCAAGGCTGTTTTCAGGGAAGGGGGAATAGCTTGGTCAAAGCCAGAACTTCACCTTTGACCTTCGCGATAACGGCGCTGTCGCCTTTAGACTTCAGCACATCCATGATAAAGGCCGCGATTTTTTCCATTTCAGCCGGCCCCATGCCTCTGGTAGTGACTGCCGGTGAACCGACACGGATGCCCGAGGTGACAAAGGGACTTTTCTGGTCGAAGGGAATGCCATTCTTGTTGACGGTGATATTGGCTTCATCCAGCCATTTTTCAGCTTCCTTGCCCGTGATGCCTAGCGGGCTCAGATCCACCAGCATCAAATGGTTGTCGGTACCGCCCGAGACAATCCTCGCACCGCTGGCTGACAGACTTCCGGCCAGTGTCGACGCGTTGGCGATAACTCTGTCGATATATTCAGCAAAGGCAGGAGAGAGCGCTTCTTTCATCGCAACCGCCTTTCCGGCGATCACATGCATCAGCGGTCCGCCTTGAATGCCGGGCATGATGGTTCCATCGATCACTTCCGACCACTTTTTCAGCGCGTCGCCCTTGGGTGTCATGATCCCTCGGTTATTTTCACGGTCATTGCCGACAAAAATCATGCCGCCTCGGGGACCGCGCAAGGTTTTATGCGTTGTCGTTGTCGTGAAATCGGCAATTTTGATGGGGTTCGGATGGCGGCCCGTGGCAACCAGTCCTGCTATATGCGCCATGTCTACCATGAGATAGGCGCCGACTTCATCCGCTATTTTTCTAAAAGCATCGAAATCGATAATCCGCGAATACGCCGAAGCGCCGGCGATAATCATTTTAGGTTTGTGCTCGCGGGCCAGCTGGGCAACCTGATCATAATCGATGGTCTCGGTATCCCGGCGGACGCCATATCGAACGACCTTGTACATTTTCCCTGAAAAACTGACAGGTGCGCCATGGGTCAGATGGCCGCCATGCGCCAGATCCATGCCGAGAATAGTATCGCCAGGGTTGAGTGCTGCAAAAAGAACGCCCATGTTGGCCTGGCTGCCTGAATGCGGCTGAACATTGGCATGGTCTGATCCAAAGAGCTGTTTGGCACGGTCACGGGCGAGGTTTTCCGCCATATCCACAAATTCGCAGCCGCCATAATAGCGCTTGCCAGGGTATCCTTCTGCATATTTATTGGTCAGAACGGAGCCGACAGCTTCCATGACAGCTTTGGAAGCATAGTTCTCACTGGCTATCAGTTCGAGTTTGTCACGCTGCCGAGCCGCTTCGCTCTGCATCGCAGCCCACAATTCAGGATCAAATGACTCAATGAATGACATTGTATTCCTCCGGAGGCAATCTCTTCTGAAAGGAGCCGAAGCGTGGTTTCCGCGAAGGCTCAAGGTCTTTGTATTGTACCATGGATTTTGGCAGCTGTCAGTATCGTCCCACGATTTCAAGATCGAACCAGAAGCTCTCATAGCTAGAAGTTCGGCTCGTTTCGTAAATATTCTGAAAACTCCAGAGCGCCTTATTCTGCACATTTCTTTCAGCCGGATCTGCTGAAACTGCTTCCGGAAGACCGCGAGAGATGGCTATATGCCGATTATCCAGAGAGCCGAAATAGCGTCCGGTATCGCGGAATTCCGGGATGAAGCCTGCAGGAGCCTTGTTCATCGCCAGAACCGGGTCAAAGGGAATCCAGCCGACCGCGGGAAGATAATATTCAAGCCAGAAATGGGGAATAGTCACATTATCCTGCCGCACCAGAAAACCGCTGACAGGGAGCGCGGGAATCCCCGCCGCCCTGAAAAGCGCGGAGACAATAAGGACAAAAGACCGCGTACCTGCCTTTTTTGCTGCGAAGGCGGAAGCGGCAGAATTGGCCAGCGGCCACATAGGCTTTTCTTTTTCAGGCACATATTTGATATTTTTCTGCACCCAGTTCCAGAGCAGGACGGCGCTCTTCTGGAGATTTTTTTCCTTGCCGATGATTTTCTTTGCCGTATCAACAAGGTTCGTGACACCAGCAGGGACAAGCCCGTCCGGCTTCAGATACTCCTGAAGATACTCAGGCACCCCTCCAGCCCCAAAACCATCGCGGTAGCCGACGAGATCTGACTCAACGGCATACACCGCGACCAGAAACCTCTGCTCTGCCGTCACTTCCGCACTGACTGCCGGATAAATTTCAAAAATCGAATAACTCCCGTCGGATTCCGAAGCCTTTCGCACAGCACCCTGTACTCCAGTATCGGATTCCTGCACCACAGAAGTGCGCTGAAGAGCGGATAAAGCTGGCGTGGGTATGTACACCATGACAGTATCGCCGGCTTTCGCATTGCGCGACTGAATTTTAACTTTCTGTCTGACTGCGTAAATCGCGGGATTCTGCAGTGTTCGGGAACCGGTGCCTTGCCTGATGCGCAGGAATACCGGATTGGAATTTCCCTGAGGCGTGTGCACGACCAACGAGCCTGATCCGGCAAAATCCGGGATTCGAATCATGATTGTTTTATCATCCCAGAGTTCAGCCAGACGCTGATTCGCAGCAAGTCCGCTGACCGCATCCCTCAGCCCCGAAGAACTAATACCGGCAAGCAATTCCGGTGCCGAGTCGGGAAAACTGACAGCGCTGAACGCAGTGCTGGTTCCAAAATTGAGACCGCTGATTTCAATAAGGTCTCCAATCCTGGCTTCATCAGGCTTGATTCCGGAAATTTCCGGGCCGATTGACTGGGCGCTATGTTGGGCTGCCTGCTGAGGAAGCGCTTCCTTCGCGATAACGATGCGCGGATTGCTCCACCCCAAATTCGATCTGACACGAAGAATACCGGAATCCGCCGTAACAGGCACCTTAACCGTGATCACCTTATCGGAAATCACCGAAAAATCGTAGCGCGGCAGCGGGACACCATCAAAACTGATTTCAGGTTTGGAATTCAATATCGAAAAATTTCTGCCCTGCACGGATAATTCCTGTCCAGGCTCAAAAACTTTCGGTTCAATTTCTTCAATGACAGGCCGGAAATACCAATATGCGCCGCCAATCGCGGCAATCAGGAGGAGCGCAGCGATGATACCGAATGAAGTTTTCCGCATCCTGGTTTCGCAGCCTGCTTAATGGCTGGACTGTTTTTTTTTTTTGTTTTCAACCG
>CAZZJJ010000107.1:0-5710 GCA_964654405.1 uncultured Treponemataceae bacterium | reverse complement strand
AGCGCGTGATAGCGTGCTTCATAGAGGGCAGGCCGAATATTATCCGTCATGCCGCCGTCAATGCCAAGATAGGTTCTTATACCGGGGATTTCTTTTTTTGCACCGATTGTATACAAGGTGAGTCCCGCTTCGCCGATTATCCATCGGCCCGGCTCGATTATGACAGTCGGCTGAGGAATACCGGCGCTGCTAAAGCCTTCCTCGATTTTCTTCATCATCGGTTCGATAAAATAGGAGAGTCCTGGATCAGGATCCGTCGGCAGGTATTGAATGCCAAAACCCCCGCCCAGATTGATTTCCCTGGCGGCAAAGCCGAATTCCGCCTTTACCTGACGCACGAGATCCAGCAGGATATCCAGTGCTGCGAGATGAGAAAAATTATCGTGGAGCTGAGAGCCGACATGAAAATGGAAGCCCCGGAAATCGATGTGGGGCGAGCGGAGAACCGCATGCATATACATTTCGCGGACTTCCTGATTCAGCGGTATGCCGAACTTCGAATCGAGACTGCCGGTAGAAATAAATCGATGCGTGTGACTGTCGACACCAGGCGTTATGCGATACAACACCGGTATTTTTTTCCCGAACACAGCGCCAAGTCTTTCAAGTTGTGCGATTTCATTGAGGTTGTCTACGATAATTCTTCCAACGCCATGCTGCACAGCATATCGCAGTTCATCAGGTGTTTTTGCGTTGCCGTGAAAAATGAGGTCGGCGGGATCTGCACCTGCCTTCAGCGTCGCGAAAATCTCGCCGCCTGACACGACATCGAACCCCAGTCCTTCGGAAGCGACCAATCTGCACATTTCCAGGGTCTGAAAAGCCTTGCTGGCGTATGCAGCAATAGTGCCTGGATACTTGTTCAAAAATTCGATTTTAATACGTTCGATTCTTTCCCTGATTATGGATTCGGAAACGACATAGAGCGGCGTTCCGTAAATAGCGGCGAGTTCTGTCATATCAACGCCATCAAAAAAGAGCCGTCCGTTTTTAATGCTGACTGCGTTTGTCATTTGTGATTTTCCTCTGCAAGAAGGCGTTGTGCGACAGCGGCGTGCAACGCTGAGCCAATTGGAAGACATGCTTCATCGATATCGAAATCACGGGCATGCAGGGGAGCTGTGATGCCTTTTTCAGGGTTTCCGCAGCCAAGATGGTAGAAGGCGCCGGGTCTTTCTTTCAAAAAGAAGGAAAAATCCTCAACGCCGAGGCTGGGTTTGGATTTCCAGACGAGCGAGTCTTTTCCGAGAAGTCTCTGCACTTCTTCAGCTACAATATCCACAATCCAGTTGTGATTGATGAGTGCCATGTAGCTGGGAATGATTTCCACAAAACCGGAGCCGCCAAACGCTTGCGGGATGGTCTGAACCAGCGCAGTCACTTTCCGCGCGATGTCAGCCCGCACTTCAGGATTGGTGGTGCGAATGGTGCCAGTCATCGTCACTTCATCGGCTATGATGTTGTTGCGCTTTCCGCCCTCGATGGTGCCGATGGTGAGCACCGCTTCTTCAAGCGGAGAAACGGTGCGTGAAACGATGGTCTGCAAGGCGTTGATGACGTTAGCCGCAATCATTATGGCGTCGATGCCGGTATCGGGATAGGCTGCGTGCGCCCCCCTGCCCTGAATGATGATTTTAAGGTAGTCAGAAGAGCCGTTCAGCGCGTCGTATTTGACTTCGATTTTTCCAACAGATATAGAGGGCTGGACATGGAGTCCGATAACGGCGTCCACATGGGGATCTTCGAGACAGCCATCCTTGATCATGTTTTCCGCACCGCCGGTTGTTTCTTCGGCTGGCTGGAATAAAAGCTTGACTGCGCCTGAAAATTCTGCCCGATGTTCCGCGAAATAGCGGGCTGCGCCCAGAGCGCAGGTCATGTGGGCATCGTGGCCGCAGGCATGCATGTAGCCTTTATGACAGGAAGCGTAGGGACGGTTTTCAGGCTCATCCACCGGAAGCGCGTCCATGTCGGCTCTGATGGCCACGGTCTTTCCGGGCTTATTTCCTTCTATCAGGGCGACGATGGATGTGCGTTTGCGTGTATAGGGGATTTTGAGTGTTTCGAGAATCCGGCAGAGGCTGTCGGCAGTTTTGAACTCAGCGTCGCCCGGCTCCGGAATTTGGTGAAGCTGGCGGCGGATTTCAACCAGCCAAGGCTGGTACCTGCGGATCATTTCCAATGTGGTCTCAGGCATGTGATGGCTCCTCATGCATATTGGCTCCAAGAAACCCGGATTCGGCTAAAGAAGCGGCAGCAATGGACGCACCGGCTTTCGCCGGTACCGCGGAAAGCCTGGCCAGCTCCGCAAGCATGGCGGATGAAAACACACCGTCATACACGCTGACAGCCGGTCCCGTCATCGTGATGGTATCGGCCAATTCGAGATGCAGAACACCGCCTGGCATGTGCACGGTCACCGGGCTTTCAACCAGCCCCAGCTTGCGGGAAGCAGCGGCGGCGGCGCACGATGAGGAGCCTGAAGCCAAGGTATATCCTGCTCCTCGTTCCCATATTTCGATCCGGATATCGTGGCGGCTCAGAATTTCGACAAACTGCACATTCGTTCTCTGCGGGAAGAGTTTATGGCTCTCGATAAGGGGGCCGAGGGTTTTTGCAAGGCTGGGGGATGGTTGTTCACCGAAAATGACGCAGTGGGGATTACCCATGGACACGAAAACCGCTTTCAGCGGGTGGCTGCCCGCGTCAAGGCGCTGGTTGATAAATTCTGCTTGATCGGTGGCAAGACCGGCTTTTTGCGCATCAAAGGAAGGCGCGCCCATGTCGACAGATATCAAAGGGGGAGCAAGGCTTTTTACCTGTGCGGTCACTAGGCCGCCTTTTGTCTGGATTTGGAACGACTCAAGGCCCCGGTAACCGTGCTCGGCAAGATAAAGCGAGAAAATTCTGAGACCATTACCACTTTTTTCAGCCTCCGAGCCGTCGGGATTGTAAATTTCGAGCAGGGGGACTGCTGGAACGGAACCTGGGAGCGGCCCGTACAGTATGCCGTCAGAGCCGGCACCCCGATTTCGGTCACAGATGAGCCTGACTGCCTCCGGTGTAGGCGTAAAATTGAATACAGCGGGGTCAATGACAATATAGTCATTGCCCAGCGCGTGATATTTGAAGAAGTGTTGTTTCATTGGCATTCCCCTCCGCGGCATACAATCCGCGGCACCCGTTTTGAAATGCCGCAGGTGAGCTCATAATCCAGCGTACCCATGAGGCGTGTCAGAAATCCTGCGGGAAGGTCTTCGGTGCCAAAAAGCGTGGCTTCATCGCCGACAATTACTTCGGGCGCATCGGTCAAATCGACCATAAATTGGTCCATACACACCCGCCCGATCAGAGGAATGCGCTTGCCGCGGATCAGGACCATCGCCTTGTTGGAGAGACTGCGGGCATAGCCATCGGCATAACCAATTGGCAAGAGCCCTACCCTCGTCCGTCGGCTCGCGGTGAAAATCCTTCCATAGCTGACGCTTTCGCCGGCTTCGATAGTCTTGATGTTGGCGATGCTCGCGGCGAGCCGCATGACGGGCTTGAAGCCGTCAGGGGCTTTGAGCGAGCCGTCTGGTGACATGCCGTAGAGCAGAATGCCAGGGCGGACCATATCGTAATAGGCTTCCGGGTAATTCAATATACCAGCGCTGTTTGCTATGTGCCGCAAAGGCGGCTTTATACCGCGCTGCGCCAGCATATCAAGTCCCTTGTTGAATTTTTCAATCTGGGAAAGGGTGAAGTCGCGCTGAGGGCTGTCCGCTTCGGCAAAATGCGAATAGACGCCTTCGATTTCAAGATAACGGCAGGAAGTCAGTTTTTCCAGAAATGCCGGAAGATTTTCGAGCTCGATGCCCTGGCGGTGCATACCGGTGTCGATTTTCAGATGAATCCTGCCTTTTTTGCCGTGTCGGGCAGCGGCCGCATCCAAAGCAAGAAGGCTGTCAGCTGTATAAATGGTCTGGGCAATGTCATGTTCAATAAGCAATTCCGAGTTCCGCGGGTCAGTGATGCCCAGGATGAGAATTGGTGAACGAATTCCTGCTTCCCGAAGTTCCAGGGCTTCCTCGAGATAGGCCACCGCGATGGAGTCGACATGCGCTGACTCGAGGGCTCGCGCGATAGGCAGAGCGCCATGGCCGTAGGCATCGGCCTTGGCGACGGCGCAGAGTCTGGCTTTTCCAATTCTGGAGCGAATCAGGGCAATATTGTGTTCCAGGTGGTCAATATTGATATAGGCGACTACTTTTCGAGGTATCATGTGGTACTCCGCCAGCAATGGTTCAGATCGCGATCCCAGATAAAAAGCTCAGCGGGGGCTCCTGGTACAAGGCCAGGCTGTGCTCGATTGAGAAGATTCCAGGGATTGGTACTCATGGCGCGAACACAGGCATGCAAAGGCCATCCTGATGCGGCCATGAATGATTTCACGAGTTCGATTCCCAATCGATTGGATCCGATGAGCGTTCCTGTCTCTTTATATCGCACTCCGGTTTTATCCGACAAGGCGTCCTGGCCGAAATAGCTGAACATTCCTTCCGGCATTCCGGCTGCGGCAATGGCGTCGCTGGTCAGGATGAGCTGGCTGGGGTCAAGACAGCGGGATGCGACATTCATCGCGAACCTGTTCACATGAATGCCATCGGCATTCAGTTCCGCCCATCGCTGCTTGCCGCCTCCAAGGACATAGCCCGCCAGCCCCGGACCGCTCCGGTGATCTAGACCGCTCATAGCGTTGAAAAGATGAGTCACTGAAAAGCGCGAGGCTGGGAGTTTCATGCCAATTCCCGAGGTATTGCTATGCCCCAGAGCAATGACAACTCCCGCGCTTTCAAGCAGAGGATAGAGTTCTTCGACGCCTTCAAGCTCAGGAGCCAGCGTCATGATGGCGAGAAAACCATCGCAGACTTCAAGAATTTTTTCCAAGAGTTGCTTGGATGGCCTAGCGATGTTCTGCAGAGGGATGCCGCCCCGCTTTTCCGGGTTGACAAAGGGGCCTTCAAGATAGATCCCAGGGATTTTGCCAGGGGAAAGACCGGAGACCTTGATTGCATGCACAAGCTCAGCGGCTGCATGTTCCTCCCAGAGCATGGTGGGCACGAAAGCACCGATGCCTTCTGCATCGAGGCGGACTGACAGTCTGACCAGGTCTTCTGCCGAGGGTTCCTGCTCAAAGCCCACAGAAAAAGCACCATGGATGTGAAGCTCCACCAATGGGGGCAGAATGTAGCCACCGCGGCAGTCCTCTATGGGAGAGGAAACGGCTTCAGGAAAATGGCGCAGTACCGCTTCCAGCGGCCCTGCGCCGGCATAGATGATAATGCCTTGCTGAGCGATGAGAACAGCGTTATCAATCTGGTAATCGGGGAGTACGAGGGTGCCGTTCTTCAGGATAAAAGAATCCATGGGCTATTGTGCGCACCAAAGGGATATGATTGTCAATCTGCCCGATGCCAGCGTCTCTCCAGGTTTGCTTTCACCGCTTCGGCAAGGTGTTCCGCCGTTTCATTGCCCTGTTGATAAAAGACAGGAACCGTTCCAAGCGGCGCTGAAATCATAATGCTTGCTGGCGCAGCAGCAGAATACACAACATCTCCAGTCCAGAAGTCCAGCCATGTGCCGGCCGGGAAATGGACCGAGCGCGAAACGGCACCTTCTTCAAGCACAGGGGCGACCATGAGATCTTGTCCGAGCAGGTACTGGGAAT
>CAZZJJ010000106.1:0-5715 GCA_964654405.1 uncultured Treponemataceae bacterium | reverse complement strand
AAGATGAGATCGCCGATATTCTCTACCTTTATGGCGAAGAGCGCCATTCCCGCAGAATAGCCCGCGCTGTTGTAGAAGCCCGGAAAATTGCGCCGATCAAGACGAGCGCCAGGCTCGCGGAAATTATCGCGAAATCAGTGCCGGGCGATTACCGGCATGGAAGGATTCATCCGGCAACCAGATCCTTTCAGGCGCTGCGCATCCGCGTGAACAATGAACTTGAGCGGGACAGCGCTGCAATCGCCGGCGCCCTCGGCTTGCTGGCTTCAGGCGGCATTCTCGCGGTAATTTCCTTTCATTCACTCGAAGACAGGATTGTCAAACAGCTTTTCAAACAATGGAGCACTGAACGCGGCTATACGCTTATCTGGAAAAAACCGTGTTCGCCCCGCGAAGAGGAAATTCTCCGGAATCCGCCTTCCCGTTCTGCAAAACTGCGCGCTATCCAGGCACTTGCTTCCGAAGGGAGGCGTGCATGAACAGAAACCGTTTCTGGGTATCGATATTCGTGTCTCTTGTCTTTGTATTCGGCCTGCTTGTGCAGGTAAGCAGATTTACCATGCTTTCCCGGCAAGCTTCCCGCCTCGAAATGGAGCAGGAAGCGATTGCCGCCGAAAATCGAAAGCTGGAAGCGGAAATCGCGGTTCTGACCAACAGGACGCGGACCGATGTTCTCGCGGGAAGGTCGAATTTTGTCACGATTCAACCTGAAGAAAAACTGACAATCATCATTGAACCGAAAAAGACTGATACCAGCACGGATCCCGTGAATACGGCAAAACTGCCGCAGGGGGCCAGGCATGACTGATATGCTGAAGCAGGGACTTTTTTCCTGCGGAGAAGCTGCTGCCATCCTGGGCGCTTCCTGCAAGGGTAATCTTGATTCGATAATCACTGCAGTGCAGGTTGACTCTCGGGCTGTTGTCCCCGGTTCAGCTTTCTTTGCCTTAATGGGCGAACGGGTGGATGGGCATGATTTTATCGGCAAGGCGCTTGATGCAGGAGCAGTCTGTATTATCGCTGCTGAAAACCAGAAAGCAAAGGCTTTTGATGCCATGCAGCAGTGCTGCCCCGGCTGGCCGCACATACCAGCTTCTGTCAAAGACAGCAGGGCAAACCCTCCAGTCGTGCCCTGCCTGATTTTGGTGTCTTCTGTTCTGAATGCCCTGCAGAAGCTTGCGCGGGAGTACCGTGCAAGGATGAAAAGCCTGGTCCGGATTGGCGTAACTGGTTCTTCAGGCAAAACCACCACCAAAGAATGCATAGGTGCGATCCTTGCCGCCAATTTCGGCACAGAGGCCGTCGCCATGAACAAGGGTAACCTCAATTCAGACATAGGCCTTGCGCTTTCCATGTTTACGCTCAAGCCCGAACACCGAGTCGCGGTTTTTGAAATGGGCATGAACCGGCAGGGTGAAATTGAAGAGCTTGCCTGGATTCTCGAACCGGACTATGCCGTGATTACCAATATCGGCACCGCGCATATTGGAATTCTAGGATCGCGCCAGGCAATTGCTGAAGAGAAAAAAAAGGTGTTCTCCCGATTTACAGGGAAGCAGGTTGGTTTTATCTGGGAAGATGATGACTTCCGAGATTTTCTGCGGGAAGGGGTAAATGGCCGTGTCCGCAGCTTTGGATTTTCATCTTTTGGAAACGCAGTATCCATAGCACCACAAGGTCTCTCTGGCTGGGAAATCCGCTGGAAAAACCAGATTATTCAGTTTCCGCTGCCGGGAAAACATAACTGCCTGGATGCTCTTGCCGCCCTTGCTGTCGCCGATGAGCTTGAACTTGATCCTGCTGCGACTGCCCGCGGACTTTCCACAGTCCAGCCCTTGTTCGGCAGGTCGCAGATATTTCAGGGCAGTATCGATCTTCTGTTCGATTGCTACAACGCCAACCCAGACAGTATGAGCCAGGCGATCGAATTTTGCGATTCAGTCCCGGCCAGAGGCAGAAAAGTGCTGGTTCTGGGTTCGATGCTCGAGCTTGGAGAAATGGAGGAAGAGGAGCATCGCTTGCTTGGAGAGAAAGCTTATTATTCATCCGCTGAAGCTGTTTTTTTCTTCGGTCCTGAGACAAAAGCATCTCTGGGGCGGTTTTCCGAGCTTATGGAAGGCACTTCTGCTGTTGCAACCAAAGCAGGCAACGCAACGAGAACCGTGTTCCACACTGATTCAATGGACGAATTGGCAGGCGCTGTTCTTTCGTTTTTGAAGCCGGGCGATCTCGTGCTTTTAAAAGCCTCGCGAGGCCGGGCGCTTGAGCGCCTTGCGGATCATTTGCAATCCGCCGGGCTTGTCAAGCTTGATTCGGAAAAGGAGGACAGGCATGCTTCGTGAATTGCTGCTCCCGCTGGTAAAATATTTTTCTCCCTTCAATATATTCAAATACCTGACTTTCCGATCAGCCTACGCCGCAGTGACAGCGCTTCTGCTGGTCTTGCTGTTTGGCCCGCTGGTTATAGAAAAGCTGAGAGTTCTGAAATTCGGACAATCCGTCAGGACAGAAGGACCGCAAAGTCATCTCGCGAAAACCGGCACTCCGACAATGGGCGGAGTTCTCATCATCGCTTCCGTGGTGGTTTCAGTCATCCTCTGGCAGGATGTCCGGAATCCGCTCACCTGGATTAGTCTTTTTGGCCTTGTCGGCTTTTGTTTTATCGGAATGGCAGATGACCTCTTGAAAATTAAAAAGCGTAATTCTGACGGCCTTTCCCCCGGCAAAAAGCTATTTTTCCAGTTTCTTGTGTCAGGTATTGTCGCGGTGCTTCTGTACTATCAGGGCGGGCAGGGGATGACCAAGCTCTATCTGCCGTTTATCAAGCAACATGTTGTCGATCTGGGCATTCTCTGGATTCCGCTCGCGATGGTCTATGTCACGACCTGGTCCAACGCGGTCAACATTACCGACGGCTTGGATGGACTCGCTTCCGGACTCATGATTATGGCTATCATCGCATTTTCGATATTGACCTATGTTTCAGGCCGAGCTGACTGGGCGCAGTATCTCAATATCCCCTATATAAAAGGCGCGGGCGAGCTGACTATTTTCAATCTGGCGCTGCTGGGTGCCTGCACCGGTTTTCTCTGGTTCAATGCCCATCCTGCTGAAGTGTTCATGGGAGATGCCGGCTCGCTTTCTTTGGGCGGTATCCTGGGCATCCTTTCTCTGATTGTAAAAAAGGAAATCCTTCTGCTCCTGATTGGCGGTGTTTTTGTCATGGAGATCGGGTCGGTCATGCTGCAGGTCGGATATTTCAAATTGAGCAAAGGAAAGCGGCTGTTCCGGATGGCTCCGATTCATCATCACTTTGAACTCTCGGGACAGAAAGAAACCAAAGTTGTGGTGCGGTTCTGGATTCTTGGCGGCATTTTTGCGCTGTTGGCACTGTCCACGCTGAAAATCCAATAGGAGCTAATGTCATGAAAAGAACAGGATTTAAGGAAAAAAGCTTCTCTCCATCTGACCCCCGTACGGTCACCGGAGCTTTTGCCTTGCTCCTGCTCGTAGGTTTTGCAGCCATGTGGTCTTCCTCAATGGGGTATTCCCTGCGGATTGGAAAAAGTGCCAGCTATTTCGCCCTGCGTCAGGCGTTCTTCATCCTCCCATCGGTTCTGGTTTTTGTCTTTTTCTCCTTGGTAAAGCTGGAAACACTGAGGAAATATGTAGGGATTCTGACTTTGATGTCTTTGATAAGCCTCCTCCTGCCGCTGTTGCCAGGAATAGGTGTTACCATCAATGGCGGACGCCGCTGGGTCAATCTAGGGTTTACCAACTTTCAGCCATCTGAGCTGTGGAAGCCCATGTCAATTCTTTACGCGGCCCACATGCTCGATAAGAAAAACGAGCTGATAAAAGCTTCATCAGGGGAGGCGTTTTTCCCCTTCTTTGTAATCAGTGCAGGTATCGTCTTTATCTTTTTTCAGAATGATTTTTCAACTGCGATACTGGCGCTCATTTCGGTCGCCGCGGTTTTTTGGGCAGCCGGAGTTCCCTTTGCATTTTTTATCGGCGTATTCATGCTTGGCGTGATTTCCATTGTTCTGATGGTCGGCACCTCTGAATACCGCATGATGCGGATTGTCGGATACCTTATCCCCGATTATGACGCCCATGGCATCAACTATCAGGTGCAGAATTCAATCCGGGCAATTATGTCAGGCGGATTCTGGGGCAAGGGCTTTGGTCTCGGTACCAGAAAACTCTCTTCAATTCCGGAAATTCAATCGGATTTTGTTTTTGCCGGTTTTGTCGAAGAAACAGGGCTTCTGGGAGTTTCCGTGGTGTTGGCCTGCTGGATTTTCATCGGATATAGAGTTTTAAAAACCGCGTCAAACATTGCAGGTTTTAAGGCCTTTCTCGCGGTTGGCCTTTTTTCTCTGCTGAGCTTCCAGGTCCTTTTCAATCTTGGGGTAATTTCAGGTTTTCTGCCAGCGACTGGCATTGCGCTGCCTTTCTTTTCCCAAGGCGGTTCTTCGCTGATCGCAACAGTAATCACCGCTGGACTTATTGTCAACACGATCAGGGATGATGGTTTTGCTCCATTAAACGCAACAGGTGGGTATCATGATTGAATTGAAGGAAAAAATTCAGCCGAATACTGCGGAACGGATAAAGCCGCAGAAAATTGAACATGACTCCGTATCAGACCTGCTTGAGCGAAGCACAGCCAGGCGCGAATCCTCAACCCCGGGAATTTCCTCCCGTGCACAATCTGAAAGTTTTGAAAACAGAGTCCGCGCGATCCCTCTCAAGCCATTTCCAACCAAACACGAAAAGCTTTATGACCGGAACGCTGAAAAACTGGCGGCCAGCGCTCAGCGGCATGCCCGGGAGCTCGAGCGGAAAGCTGAACAGAAAAAAATGAATGCCCGCCTCGGCATTGCCCTGGCGATTATTCTGTGTCTCAGCCTTGCCTTGTTTTTTGCAATACCAGAAGTGACGCGAATCACCAAGGTGAGCGTGCGGGGTATGCAAACGGTATCGGAAACCGATGTGGTCAGCGCACTCGGCTTGAGCTCTGAAATTCATCTTTTTAACGCGAATATCGCCGAAATGGAAAAGCGGATCTCTGCGGACCCGCGCATAGCTTCGGTCCGAATTCAAAGAGTCCTGCCCGATAAGCTGGTGGTCAATCTGGCCGAAAGAGTGCCGGTTGCGGTAATTCTCCACACCGATGAATTCGGCACGCAGAGCCTTGTGGTTGATCGGGAAGGTGTCGTTTTCGGCAAACTTGACGGCGCGGCACAGAGCAGCCTCCTGCCAGTCCTGTCAGGTATTCGATTTGAGCAATTTACCCCCGGCCAGAGGCTTCCTTCGATGCTCCTGCCGCTGCTGGCTGATCTCGACAGTCTGGAAAAAAATGACGCATCCCTTTTGAATGCTTTTTCAGAAATAAAAATAATGAAGGTTTCTGAGGATGATGCCGAACTCGTGCTGTACCCGGTAACTCATGCAATACCTATCCGCACCCAGATGAAGCTTGATAAGGCCATGCTGGGTGAAGCACTGCTAGTTTTGGATATTCTCGCGTCTCGAAAGGGTACGGAAAAAATCGAAGAGATCGATTTCCGTACAGGAACTATTGTGTATCGAGTCAAGGAGGCACAAGCTGGCTGACAACTATATAGCAAGCCTCGACATTGGAACGACATCGACCCGTGTCGTCGTCGGGGAGTTCAATGAAGAAGACAATCTCGAAATTACCGGCGT
>CAZZJJ010000105.1:1628-5797 GCA_964654405.1 uncultured Treponemataceae bacterium | reverse complement strand
CCGTATGGCTGGCAATTCAAACAAAGTATTGGCGCATATCGAATTCCGCTATTACACTTCGTTTATAGTAGTATACAGCCGTTCAAATCACAAGACGGCAAATTTGCAAGGAGGACAAGCATGTCATTCATGAAAAAGGCATTCTTGATTCTGGGGCTTCTCGTGGTTGCCGGAGGTTTCGCTTTTGCGCAGAAAGCACCGGCCAACTATCCTACCAAGGCAATGGAGTTCATTGCTCCTTCAGGCGCGGGCGGCGGTTGGGACACCACCATCCGAATGGTTGCCAAGGCTCTGCAGGATGAAAAAATCGTATCGGTTCCAATGCCCGTTACCAACCGCACTGGCGGCGGAGGCGGTATCAATCTGGCGTACATGCAGACTAAGAAAGGTGCCGACGACCTCATTTCTGTCTATTCCCCGCCTCTTCTTTTCATCAAATTGAATGGCACATCCAAGTTCGGATACAAGGACACAACTCCCCTTGCACGGCTTATCGCCGACTACGGCGCTTTCTATGTTTCCAAAAACAGCAAGTATAAGACCATGAAAGACGTGCTGGACGCTGTTAAAGCCAATCCTTCCAGTGTAAAGATAGGCGGCGGCTCAGCAGCCGGTTCCATGGATCACATCGTCTTCCTCTATGTCGCAAAAGCCTATGGGGTCAAGGATCTCAAGAAGATTCAGTATATCGCCTTCCAGGACTCAACCGGACCTACCCAGCTGATGGGCGGCTTTATCGATGTACTCTCTTCCGATATCGCGAGCCTTCGCGGTCTTGTCGAATCAGGCGATATCCGCTGTCTGGGTATTACCTCGGCTACCAGAATCGGAACCGGCATTGTAGCTACCTATCCGACCATGAAAGAACAGGGTATCGATGTTGAATTTGCCAACTGGCGAGGACTCTTCGGCGCACCGGGCATGCCCGACTACGCTGTCAGCTACTGGCGTGATGCCATCGGCAAAATGGTCAAGTCAGCAACCTGGAAAAAAATCATGGATGAGCAGGCTTGGACTCCCTACTACATGGATCAGCCTGATTTTGTGAAATTCCTTGACAAGGTGGATGCAGAATATACCGAAATCTTTGATGAAATCGGAATTCTGGTAAAATAAGTTGTTTCGAGGGAACCCCCGCAATCACTTGCTGCACGAATCGTGACAAAGAGTGAGCGGGGGTATTTATTCTGCAAAAAGCATGCAACAACAGGGAAACAGCCTTTCGGGAGGTTGCGACATGGTTTTGACTATTCAGGTTATTTCAGATCTTTTTTATCTGGTGCTCGCTTTGGCTTATGGGATTGGGGCGCTTTCTCTTCCGGAAGCGATGTTTGGCGACCCCTGGGCGCCTCGGATTTATCCTTTAATTATTGCTTGCGGCATGGCGATTCTTTCAGTGGTACTGCTTGTCGGTGAGCTGAAAAAGCAGCGAAGCGGCAAGGCAGATGCTGCGGTCAGGTTCTCCATCGACAGTGATGGCATGATTGTTGCCTTCGTGACCGTTGCCAGTCTTCTTTATACCTTTCTTTTCAACCGGCTCGGATTCATTCTATCGACCTTTCTCTTTATGGAATCAATCATGCTTTTCATTTCGAAGGCGAAAAAAATGCTGTGGCCAACGGTGATAGCGATTCTTTTCGCAGTTGGAGTCTATTTTGGTTTTGTCAATCTGCTTGGCGTTACCCTGCCTGCAGGAATTCTGGAATTCTAGGAGACTATGATGGAAAGTATTTTTCAGAACCTGGGTATCGGGCTTGCGGTCGCCATTCAGCCGATCAACCTTCTGTGGGTGACAGTCGGCGGTATACTGGGAACAATAATCGGCATGCTTCCCGGGATTGGTCCAGCTTCAGGTGTCGCGCTTCTGCTGCCGCTCACCTTTAAAATGGGGCCGGTTGGCGCGCTGATCACGATGGCTGGCGTTTATTATGGCGCCATGTATGGTGGTTCGCGGGCTTCCATCCTTATCAATACGCCAGGAGACGGCGCGGCTATCGCGACCTGCTGGGACGGTTATCCTCTGGCAACGAAGAAAAAGCGGCCCGAAGCAGCGCTTGCCATTTCGGCTATCGCTTCGTTTATCGGCGGCATGATCGCAACCGTGTTCATGATTTTCCTTTCAGCTCCGCTTGCCAAGCTGGCTATTAAATTCGGACCGGCGCAGTATCTCATGCTGTATCTTTTCGCGTTGTCCGCTACCGCTTCAATGTCAGGCGAAGGAAAAGTCATCAAGGGTTTCGTTGCGATGTTCCTGGGTCTCATGATTTCCACCATCGGTATTGATTCGCTGTCCGGCGTGCATCGTTTTACCTTCGGGATGATGGAATTGCAGGGCGGGATTGACTTTCTCATTGCCATCATAGGTATTTATGCCTTGGGCGAGGTGTTTGAAAGCCTCAAGAGCATCGGCAAGGGTAAAACCAAGATTCAGAAAAAATTTGGAAGAATCTGGATTACCAAAGATGACTGGAAGCGCATCTGGCCAGGAATTCTTCGTTCGACACCGCTGGGATTTCTGGTCGGCGTCCTTCCCGGCACGGGCGCGACGATGGCTTCCATCATGGCGTACAATCAAGAAAAGAATCTCTCCAAACATAAAGAAGAATTCGGCGAAGGGGCGGTAGAAGGCCTTGCCGCTCCTGAAGCGGCGAATAACGCAGCTTCTGTCGGAGCCCTCATCCCGATGATGACGCTTGGCGTCCCGGGCTCTGGTACGACTGCCATTATGCTCGGCGCTTTGATGATGCTCGGTCTCCAGCCTGGTCCTCTGCTCTTCACGAGAACTCCGGAAATTGCTTGGGGTGTAATAGCCTCGATGCTGATTGGAAATATCGTGCTGGCAATCATTAATTTGCCCATGGCAGGAATGCTGGTTCGAATTCTCTCGGTTCCTGAACGGATTCTCTATCCTATCATTCTGGGACTTGCGTTCCTTGGCACCTATTCCATATCCAATACAACCTTTGACTTTCTGATTGTCATCGGCTTCGGGCTCTTGGGACTATTCATGAAAAAATCAGGTTTCCCAACTTCACCAATGGTGCTGGGAGCGATAATCGGCGGAGCGATAGAAGAAAAATTCAGGCAGGCACTGACCATTTCCAATGGAAGTTATAGGGTATTCGTTTCCGATCCCATAACAATCGTTCTGCTGGTGCTGACCCTCGGTTCATTCCTGCTGCCGCTATTCAAGAAGAAAGGGATAAAGGCATAAAGGACAGGAGCTGTCATGGAAATAATGGATGTCAAAGGTAAAGCTTTCAGCTCTGACATTGACAAGCTCAAGCTTGTGCGAATAGCGATACTCGATGCCCGTGAGTCTCGTGCTGAAGCGCAGAAAGAGCTTTACCGCCGTTATGCGGTTCCCATTGTTTCCATGACGCTCGTCTCTCCCGGTATAAAAAAGAATACGCGCACGAGGAGGGCTGCACTGCATGCGGCGTGGTCGATTCTTTTGCAGCAGCTTTCGTCAGCGGGCTTTACAATTCTGCAGTCTCGGTGTCGCATAACGGCGGCGGGACCGGAATGCCTGCTTGCGGCAGAAGGCTCTGCCTCTGAGATAAAGGAACTCTGTCTTCAGCTGGAAGAGCGCTTGCCATTTGGGAGGGTTCTGGATATCGATGTGCTTTCGGATTCTGGAAAAGGTCTGGCAAGCCTGCATCGTGAAGCCTTTGGCAGATCGCCTCGGCGGTGTCTTGTGTGCGATTCGGACGCATTCCTGTGCATTGCGGAAAAAAGGCATACAGCGGCGCAGTTGGAAAAGGCTTGCTTTCAGCTGTACCGGATGACTGCTGATGCTATGGAAGAGGATATTGCGGAAATGGCCGTCGCTTCCTTGATTGCTGAAGCTTCCCTGCCGGATAAGCCGGGGCTGGTTTCTCCTGGCAATCAAGGCGCGCACCGTGACATGGATTTTTCACACATGGTTTCATCTGCGCATGCCTTGAGGCCATATTTTTTTGAAGTTGCGAAACGAAGCTTTTCTTATGCGGGTAATTTGGAAATGCTGCTTGAAATCTTGCGGCCTCTGGGGCTTGAGGCTGAGCAACGAATGTACGCGGCTACCGGCGGTATCAACACCCATAAGGGCGCCATTTTTGCGCTTGGTTTTTTTACAGCCGCAGCGGGCTATCTGGCTGGTCATACCGAACTCTTTTCCGAGTACGCAA
>CAZZJJ010000105.1:0-1618 GCA_964654405.1 uncultured Treponemataceae bacterium | reverse complement strand
CTATGCGGAAGCGTTATGCGATATAATCAGAAAAATCGCGAATAATGTTGTCTCCTCGGATTTTGAGAAGCATGAAAGATTAGTCCCCACCAACGGAATACGGTGGTACAGAGAGTATAGCGTAACGGGAGCGAGAGGACAGGCTGAGCGAGGGTACCCATTGGTTTTCAACACGATTTTCCCCGTGCTAGCGCAAGGGCTCAGCCATGGCACCCATGAAACAAGCATGGTTTTATTGAACGCTCTCATTCGTTCCATTGCAGAACTGGATGATACGTGCCTGCTTTCGCGGGGAGGGCGTGCTGGTCTTGATGAAGCGCGCCGCCGCGCCTCAGAATTCCTGGTAACACTGGGCAAATCGGAAAATTCCGCAGAAGCGCACAACGTGATTTTAGAATTCGGAGCCTGGATGCGTGAGCACGCTTTGAGCCCCGGCGGATCGGCAGACATGCTCGCGGCAGGAATATTCCTGTACAAGCTCAACGAACGGTATGGAGGTTTTTCAGGATGGCAACCGTGAAACAAATATCACAGGCGGGAACGCTTGAATCGAGCGATATCCTTGTCCAGCTTTCTCCTGCCGAACCGGGAACAGGGATAAAACTAGCGCTTGAGAGCCCGGTTCGAAAGCAGTTCGGCACAAGGATTCTGCAGATAATCAGCGCTGAATTGCACAGAGCTGGTATAAATGATGTTCTGGTGTCGGCCAACGATCGAGGCGCTTTGGATTATACGATTGAAGCCCGAATTCAGGCGGCGATAGCGCGAGCTTCCGGCGGGGAGGAGGCAAGAACATGAAACCATCGTTACGGCGGGCCATGCTCTTTGCCCCGGGCAATAATCCGGGACTCCTTCAGAACGCTGGCATCTATGGTGCCGACAGCCTGATATTCGATCTAGAAGACGCAGTCTCGATCTATGAAAAAGATTCCGCGCGGCTTCTGGTTCGGAACGCGATCCGGACAATTCAGTATCCCTGCGAAGTGGGGGTCAGAATCAATCACATCACGACACCCTGGGGGCTTCGGGATCTCGAAGAAGTCTTGAGTGCCAAGCCAGACTTCATACGGCTTCCGAAATGCGAAGATGCGGAAGAGCTGAAACTCATCGATGACATTATATCCAAGGCCGAAAAAAAACATGGATTTGCCGAGGGCTCGATCCAACTGATGGCCGCAATCGAAAGTCCCAAGGGCCTGCGCAATGCCTATCAGATTGCGACAGCAGTGCCGCGCATGATGGCACTAGCGATCGGCGGCGAAGATTTTGCCACGTCGCTGAAAACGACCAAGACAAAAGATGGGACAGAATTGCTGGTCGCAAAATGCATGATCGTATTTGCGGCCCGGGAAGCCGGAATCAGCCCGATAGACTCGGTTTTTTCGGACATCAATGATGAAGAAAATTTCATCAAGGAAACCGAGCTCGCGAAACAGCTTGGCTTTGACGGAAAGTCATGCGTGCATCCCCGCCAGATCGAACTGGTTCAGCGGGTGTTTCAGCCCACGCAAAAAGAGGTTGCAAGCGCTCGCCGCATAATAAAAGCGTATAACGAGGCAATGGAGCGAAAACTCGGCGTTGTGGCGGTTGACGGAAAAATGATTGACGCGCCGATGAT
>CAZZJJ010000104.1:0-5809 GCA_964654405.1 uncultured Treponemataceae bacterium | reverse complement strand
GAAGCGGTGGAAAGTTTTGCTCAGATTCTTGAAAAAGACAGGGAAAACAACTATGCCCTGGTCGGACTTGGCGACGCGTTCCGCAAGCGAGGCTCTTTTAAGGAAGCAGCCGACTATTACCGCAGATGCCTTGTGTTCCACCCAGGCAACAGCTATGCGCTCTTCGGCCTTGCCGATTGCTACAAGGCGCTGAACCAGTACCACAAAGCGATCGAAATCTGGGAACAGTATCTGCTCCACGACAATACCAATATCACGGTATTGACCCGGGTAGCGGATGCCTACCGCAAGGTACACGATTTCAGAAAATCCAAGGCAATCTATCAGCGTGTCCTCGAGATGGAAGCTGATAATCACTATGCGCTCAACGGGCTGGGAACCCTACACTGTGATTTCACACAATAAACGGAAGCCCTCAGCTACTGGCAGAGAATGGTCGATCTGCAGGGAAATGATGTTGACATCCGCGTGCTGACCTCAATCGGCAACTGCTACCGCAAACTCAAGCAATTCGACAAGGGCATTCCCTATTTTGACAAAGCGCTGGAGCGCGAACCCGAAAACTTCTATGCGCTTTTCGGAATCGCAGACTGCTACCGTGGTATCGGCAAGCAAAATCAGTCGCTGGTCTACTGGAACAAAATTCTTGAAAAGGATCCGAAAAACAAGGTTATTCTCACCCGCGCAGGCGATGCCTACCGCAACATGGGGGACCTTGAAAAAGCCACCCAGTACTATGAGAACGCGCTCAATATCGAGTTCGATATCTATGCCGTCCTGGGGCTTGCTGTTATAGCGCGAATGCAGGGCAAGCATGAAGATTCAATCACCAGCCTGAAAATGCTGATTCAGAATGATCCGAAAAATTACCGGATTTATCTTGAGCTTGCCCAGGCGTACATTGCAGCCGGCAAACCGCAGCAGGCGCTGGATGTCCTCAACGAGTTCCAGAAACTGGGGATCAAGAATCTGTTTATCCAGGAAGCGATCGCCAAACTGCAATCACGCTCGCAGGCTTGATCTTTCCCATGGAAACTGCCGGAAAAATATTTCCATCGGGGCTTTTCCCCGCCGAGATAGCACAGGATGCCGGGTTTTCGGATGCTTTCCGAGCCCGGCAGATGTATTCCTGGATTGTCAAAGGCGTATCAGATTTCGCATCAATGACCAATCTCCCGGCCGCCGAGCGTGAGAGGCTTGCCTCGCTCTATGGCTCGCTCCGTTCATCCTCTGTCAGCTCTGAATTGGAGGATTCGGATGGCTCATTGAAACTGCAAATCCGCCTCAGGGATGGTTCAGCGGTGGAATGTGTTCTTCTGGAAGATATCGAAGGCAGAAAAACAGCCTGTCTGTCCAGCCAGGTGGGCTGTCCTATGGGCTGCACGTTCTGCAGGACCGGACAGCTGGGGTTCCTCCGGAACCTCGGCCCCGATGAAATCCTTGAGCAGTATTACTTTCTTAAAGAACGGCGAGGCTTCATATCGAATGTAGTGTTCATGGGCATGGGTGAACCCCTGCTCAATCTACCCGCCGTCAGAAAAGCCATCGCTCTGCTCTCCGACCACGACGGCATCGGCATGTCGATGAGAAAAATCACGATTTCCACGAGCGGCGTTGTTCCGGGTATTCTCGATCTTGCTAAAAACGGACCGAAAGTGAGGCTCGCTGTATCGCTGACCACCGCCGACAATGAGCTTCGCAGTGAGATGATGCCGGTCAACAAATCATGGGATCTGGCCGCGCTGAAAGAAGCATTACTGACCTATCAGAAAATAACGAGGGAACGGATTACCCTTGAAGTCGCCCTAACAGGCAACCGGAACGCAAGCCCAGCAGACGCGAGAAAGCTCGTGCAATGGGTAAAACCTTTGCATGCACAGGTGAACCTCATTCCTTGGAACAGTATTCCTGATTTGCCCTTTACGGAACCGGACAGCAATCAGCTCCGAACCTTTTCAGACATTATCGAAAAAGCAGGATTGATCACGGTTCAGCGAATGCACCGAGGAAGAGGCGTCATGGGGGCATGCGGACAGCTCGGCGACACGCTCATACTGAAAGAGTAAATGCAGCAAGCAGAATGCTGCAGTGCAGATTTTCACTATCCTCAAAGAGTACCCATTTTCTTTCTGATTCTCCTGATTCTTTTTTCGCAGTTTTCTCGATGAATCGGGTTCAGGCTGTCCGTTTCCGCAATGCGGGCTGCCCTCGCAGCGAGAAAAAGTGCCTTTTCATAATCCTTTTCAACATGCTCGGCGAATTTTGCTTTTTCAACACAGGCTCGATAACTGTCGGCGCCGAGGGCAGATAGGACACGCGCCTGATTCAGCCTGTCACGGCTGGATTTATAATGTCTGGCGAGCAAAAACAGAGCTTCATCATCTCCCCTGGCGGCGGATTCCTCAAGCAGAGCGCAGCCTTCTTCAATTCGGCCTAGCGCGATAAGATGGCGCGCCAGTCTATTGGTATCTACAGAAACTCCAGAGCAATTGAGAGCCAGGTATCGCCCTGGATTTTCATACAGCTTCTGGATGAGAAGAACAAGCCGCGCAAGAGAAAGTATGTCGATTCTGTTATGAGAGCATATTAATTCCATCATCGCCATCATCCCGGCAGAAACTTCGCCTGATGATCTCATGTTCGAATAGTCAAGCCAGAGACGCGGTATCTCAGAGCCAGGGACATCTGCCTCCCTGCTATGACCTAAAACCGACTCTTCAAGATCAGTCAGCGCGCAGCTTCCCAGCGTCCGTTTCCACAATCTTCGTGATGCGGCAAGGGCGTCGACATGGCCAGCTTTTTCTGAAAAACGAATTCCATTCATGATACAGCGGGTTCGAAGCAGCGGCATATCAAAAGCTTTGCCGTTGTAACTGCAGATCCATGACCTCTCAGCCAACATTGCTATGATTTGACCAAGCGCGGCGCCTTCTCCCGGAAAGTCATCAATAAATATCTGTGCTGTAATAAAATCTGACCCAGCGAACCATCCGATTCCCGCAAGGAAGGCGATTGTTCCGCTTCCTCCTGAAAGCCCTGTTGTTTCAAGATCGAAAAAGCTGATGTCCTCAAGGGGAACATCCCAATGAGCGACATCCCGGGCCGCTTCCTTGGCAAAACGCAAAGGCTCGAAATTGCGGGGAGAAAGCACGCACGGGTTGGCATCCAGGCTAGTTTCAGTTATTTTCATGAAAACATGCGGCGCGAGTTTTTCCCAACCAGGAAGAAACCCCTGTGCTGAACTCTCTTGAGTTCGATCTGCATCCCTGGTACAAACTTTAGTTTCGCTTTCTGGCTTTTTCCTTGAAAAACCATCTTCCGAGGAGTCGTCGCTTCTGTTTTGCATTTCTTTCCGATGCTTGCCAAGTTCGGAAGCTGGTTCCAAACCCAGCCCCAGACTTTTCAGGCGTTCAAGCCTTGCTTTCAAGGAGGCCATGATTATCCTTAAGTTCTGGGCCGGTGATGCTCATTAAAGCTGAGCAAGCTATCAGCTGCAAAGCAGAGAACAAGGAATTGCCGGGAGATTAGCTTGATTCCAGGCACATCAGCGCCTACGCAGGAGGGACATCCATCCTTGCATCCGCATGAAAATACCCGTTCACCCGCAGCCATGAAGAGATCCTTCGCTCTGTCTGGCAGGGCTTCAGAAAGACCGGTTCCTCCAGGATATTTATCGTAAATGATGAGTGCAGGCCTTTGAAAATGTGGATCTTTGACACGGGCAATCATGCCGATATCAACCGGATCGCAGAGAAGAAATGCCGGCACCAGTGATTTGAGCAGTTTTCCAGCACCGGAAAGGACATCCTGGGCTTGTGCGGGCGAAAGAGAATCCAGAAACAGCCCTGCATGGGATTGCGGTTTGACAATGAACATGGCAGCGCGGGTCTGCATTTCTTCAGGCGGCAAAAAGACCTCCCCGTAACCGATGTTTTCATGGGTATGAAATCGCAGTTTCTTGAATTTCTGCACCTGATCGCGAATAAGAACATCGCCGACAACACATTCCAGCGATGACGCCTCAAACGCGATATCGTCATCCTCTGTCAGCACTTCCAGATCAGTTTTTACAATCGAATCTGTCCAGTATTCGACATCTTTTTTAACCACCCGGCAGACCCGATTGCCGATATCCAGCTTTTCCACCATGTATTGCGTTCCATTATGGATATAGACTGCATTATCGAAAATCAGCTCCTTCGCGCTGGGGCGATCCATCTCTCCAATCACGGTATGGGCACCATTGGTCGTATCCACAATGACGACATTGTCGGATCGGGCCGAGCGCAGGGAAACTGATTCTCCCGGGTATCCCTCGCTGGCCCAGAACCACCGCCCTTCTGTTTTTCTGACAACCCCTTCTGCCTCAAGCATTCCCAGCGCTTCCTCCAAATCTTCTTTATCCGATATGCCGAAATTCGAATCGGCTGAATCCTGGAAAGGAAGCTCGAAAGCAGCGCATTTTGCGTGATCCATATAGATATAGAGATTATTAAGGTCAACCCTGCCCCTCTCAGGCTTTTGCGAAAAGAAATACTCAGGATGCAGCGCATAAAACTGATCAAGCGGCGAGCTGGTGGCTACCATGACCGCCACTGAGGCGGCGCCTCTTCGCCCAGCCCTGCCCGCCTGCTGCCAGAAGGAGGCGGTGCTTCCCGGATATCCAGCCATGACTGCGGCATCCAGTCCTCCGATATCTATACCCAGCTCCAGCGCATTGGTCGACACAACCCCTTGAATGCTGCCGTCTCTGAGCCCGCGCTCAATTGCCCTTCGTTCTGAAGGCAGGAGGCCCGAACGATAGGGACTTATCCGAATGTGCGAATTGTCATTGAAGCGGTTGGCAAGATGTTCAGTCAGGTATGAGGCGATAAGTTCGACTTTCAGCCGTGATCGGGCGAATAAAATGGTTTTAATACCCATGGACAACAGTTTGAGCGTTATATTTTCAGATTCAAGCGCGCTGGAACGCCGTATGCCCTGCAGAGAATCCAGAATCGGCGGATTGTAGTAGATGATGGTCTTTTCCGATGTCCCCGCACCATTCTCATCGATAAGCTCGACCTCATCTTCGATGAGCATGCTGGCAAGCTCCTGGGGATTGGCGATAGTCGCGGAAGAAAGGATAAAGCAGGGTTTGGAACCATAGAAGGCCGCAATGCGCTTCAGGCGGCGAATGACATTCCCAACATGGCTGCCGAAAACTCCCCGGTAGGTATGCATTTCGTCGATGACTACATAGTTGAGGTTGGAAAAAAAGGCTATCCATTTGGTATGGTTCGGGAGAATGCCGGCATGCAGCATATCGGGATTGGTGATCACAATTCGGCCTTGCGTCCGGGCGATTGAGCGAAGCGACGCAGGAGTGTCCCCGTCATAGGTATACGCGCGGACAGGCATTGCCCCGCCAAGTGAAATCTCGTTCAGTTCAGCTTGCTGATCCTGGGACAGGGCTTTTGTCGGAAAAAGATAGAGCGCCCGCGCCTCAGGGTTTTCAAGAAGGCTCTGCATGACCGGCATGTTGTAGCAAAGTGTCTTGCCGGAAGCGGTTGGCGTTACAACAACGAAATTGCACCGGGCCCGCGCTTTTTGATACGCCCTGGCTTGATGGGTGTATAGAGACGAAATGCCGCGCTGTAAAAGGGCGGAAGCTATTTTTTCATGCAAGCCCTGCGGCAGTGGTGACAGGCTCGGCAGTTGCGCACCTATAGTGCGCATCCATGATATTTCGCCTTGCTTTTCAAGCCATGGCACAAAATCCTGCAAGAAATTGGTGGCGGAATTTTCCTTCATATTGTATACTTTACCC
>CAZZJJ010000103.1:5565-5840 GCA_964654405.1 uncultured Treponemataceae bacterium | reverse complement strand
CTGAAATGAGATCTGCGCAGGTTGTCGACGCAGGGGCAAAAGGGTTCGTCCATTTTCTTGAAGGTGTTCTCGACTACATGAAGACCGGCGTCTTGAAAAGCTTCAAGGCACAGCCTTCGCTCAGACTCGCGGGGCAGGCGCTGCACACTGCCCATGACAGCATAGAGCATGGAAGATACTGTACAGAGGCCCTGCTCCAGGGGGATCGGATTGACGCGGAAGAGCTGAAAACTTTTCTGGAAGAGCATGGCGATAGCGTGGTTGTTGCCGGTTCG
>CAZZJJ010000103.1:1639-5517 GCA_964654405.1 uncultured Treponemataceae bacterium | reverse complement strand
AGGCGAACTGAGCAGCCACAAGATTGATGACATGGTACTGCAGGTTCGCCTGAGCGGCATGAAGAAACGGAAGTGCGCGATTGTTGTCGATTCGGCTTGTGATGTTACGGATGAGTTCAGACTGGAACACGGAATACTCAGAGTGCCGCTGACCCTCATCGCCAACGGCCGGCCTCGTCCGGATGGGGACGGATACTCTGACGCAGCTTTGCGTAACCGGATGCGTACCGATCCCACCCTTGTCATGACCACGAGCCAGCCTTCGGACACTGTTTTTAAACGAGCTTTTGAAATTGCCCTTTCGTCCGCAGAAAAAGCACTCTACATTGGGCTTGCTTCTGCGCTCTCTGGGACCTTTGAAGCGGGGCTTCGGGCAGCGAGAGAATTCTCGGGTCGTGTCCTGTGCGTCGATTCCCGCGAGCTGACCGCAGGCTACGGTTTGCTGGTTACCCGGGCTGTTCGCGCTGTAGCGGCGGGGAAAAGCGCGGAGGAAACCGCGCGGCTGGTTGAGCAATGGCGGCGCAATCTTGCGCTCTTTGTTGCAGTACCGGATCTGACCAGCCTCGAGCGAACCGGCCGGCTTGGCGGCGTCAAGGGTCTGGTTCTGAGAAAGTTCGGGCTCCGCCCGGTTATTACACCGGGACCCGATGGAAAAGCCGAATCCGGGGGGCTTTACCTGGGGATCAGGAAAGGGCCTGAAAAACTTTTTAGACTAATGCGGAAGAAATTCGGAAAACATGAAAGGCTTGAAATTCAAATTGTCCACGTGGACAACCCCACCGCCGCGCGTGAATTGGCTGACATGGTGGAACAGCATTTTACGCCGAGCCGGCCGATAGTCATCAGCCAGATGGAACCGCTGTTATCATCTCTTGCCTGGCTTGGGTCTGTCGGTATTGCCGCCCTGCCGGAGGGTGAGGAGCTGCTGGCGAGTTCTGCTGAAGGAGGGAAAGCCTGATGTCCTGGCTTGTTGCAGGGCTGGCTGCGGCCTATCTTCTGGGATCCATACCAACCGGTGTCTGGATAGGGAAATGGCTATTCAAGAAGGACCCCCGGGAAGGGGGATCGGGAGCCATGGGCGCAACCAACATGTTCAGACAGTTTGGAGCAAAGGCTGGGATTCCGGTTATCCTGGTCGATGTCGCAAAAGGCTCGGCAGCGGTTCTTTTTGCCGTCTGGTGCTGGAATATGGGAGCGGTTCGCAATGCTGTCGGCGCAACTGGAACCGCCGCGATGCTTTACCAGCTCTCGGCAGCCCTGCTTGCAGTCGCTGGGCATGTGTTCCCGATTTTCGCAGGCTTCCGAGGCGGCAAAGGTGTCGCGACAGGAGCGGGCGCCCTAATCATCATTGCTCCCCTGGCGGCTCTCTGGTCGGCACTGGGTTTTATGATTGTGCTGGGCTTTACTGGTATTGTTTCAGCTTCCTCAATGGTTGCTGCCCTGATTCTCCCTGTTGCGGTAGCTCTGGGAGCGCAAAGCCGGCCGCCTTCAATTCCGCTTTTGGCGTTTTCCACGGTTCTTGCTCTTTTTGTGCTTTTTACCCATCGAGCCAATATCAAACGTATTTTCCAGGGAGAAGAAAAGCGGTTTGAAAAGCTCAGGTTTTTGGCCCGTCTGGTGAATAAAAAGAATACGCGCTGAGGATTGCGATCATCCGCTCCTTCAGTGTCTACAAGACATCGACAGCATGGCAAGCAGTTGCTTTTTGACAAATATTGTAATATTGTTTTGTCAGAATGAAGATACGTTATCTTGACGGTACTCGTCTCAGAAGAGCGATTTTAGCAGGAACCGCCACACTCATTGCAAATACGGAAAATCTCAACGCCATCAATGTGTTCCCGGTTCCCGACGGTGACACGGGAACCAATATGGCGCACACGGTCAAAACCATCGCACGACGGTTAGCTTCAATGAAGCCGGTCAGGAAAGAAAAGGCCGGAGCTGTGCTCGAGCAAACAGCGGTGTCTGCGCTTCAGGGAGCCCGGGGAAATTCCGGTGCGATATTGGCCCAGTTTTTCTGCGGACTGGCCGATGAGCTGAAAGCGGATGCGCGGGTGAACGCCCGGCGTTTTGCCGAAGCTGTCCGGAATGCTGTGCAGAAGACTAAGACAGCGCTGTCAACCCCGAAAGAAGGGACCATCCTGACTGTTCTTTCCGATTGGGCGCTCGCTTTGCAGGAAAAGGCTTCGGCAACTGAAGATATTGTCCATGTTTTCATGGCAGGCTATGAAAAGGCCAAAGAATCCCTCGCCCGAACAAAAACCATGCTCCCCGAAATGAAAAAGGCGGGGGTGGTAGACGCCGGGGCAAAGGGTTTTGTTCACTTACTGGAGGGAATCGCGGATTATATTCGATCTGGATCAATCAGGCATTTTGCCAGAAAGCAGGCAGAAACACAGATGTCCGCGCCATCGGACAGTTCGATTGAATTTCATGATGCACTTGAACATGGGTTCGAACCGATGCTCGAAACAGGCCGCCGCTATTGTACCGAAGCCTTGCTCTCTTCCAGTTCGAATTCGCTCGATGCAATCCGTCTGTCCCTGAACGGTCTCGGCGACTCGATAGTTGTCGCCGGCAATGGCAGAATGGCAAAAATTCATATCCATACCGATACGCCTTCTTCGGTCTTTGACGCCTTGGATGCGCTCGGAACGATAGAGACGCACAAGGTTGATGATATGATGCTCCAGCAAAGTCTGGCTGTTCGCGCCCAGGCTAAAGGGAAAGCGAATATCTGCGCGATCGTTGTGGACACAGGTTGTGATCTTCCGCCGGAATTCATGCTTGAACATGGAATCATCAAGGTTCCTGCGCGCATCGATATCAACGGGCTGGTGCGTCCGGACGGTCCGGCGCTGGACGCTGGACGGGTAGTCTCGCTGATGAGGCATGAACCAGGGTTTTCGATGTCAACAAGTCTTCCCGATGAATCATCGTATACACGGGCGTTTTCCCTGGCTTTGGCTCATGCCGGGGATGTCCTCTATATTGGGCTTTCTTCGGCTCTTTCGGGAACCTTCGAGGCTGGAGTCCGCGCGGCGAAGAAGCTGTCCCCTTCTATTGTTTGCTTAGATTCACGGAGCGTGACCTCCGGCACCGGAGCGCTTGTTGCCAGAGCTGTCCAGCTGGCTGAAGTGGGCATGCGGGCTGAAAAAATCAAAAAAGAGCTTGCGGCTTTGTCCTCCCAAATTGCGTTCTTTGTCGCTGTTCGGGATTTGTCCAGTCTCATCCGCTCCGGGCGTTTGCATGGGCTCAAAAGCGTCATACTCAGAAAATTCGGTCTGCGGCTAATACTTTCGACAAATTCTGAAGGCAAAGCCGAGACGGCCGGCGTGTTCTTTGGCCGAGCCGACACGGCCAGAGTTATTTTCAAAAAACTAGCTTCCCGGCTTCCAAAAGGCGAAAACTGTGCAATATTCATCAGCCATGTTTCCGCAGAGTACGAAGCCCGCGAATTGCAAACGCTCTGCGCCCGCCATTTTGGGCCTCAAACCGAAATACACATTGCGGAGATGGGACCTCTGCTTTCCTCTATTGCCTGGCTCGGCGCTCTCAGCGCTGCCGGATTCGCCAAAGCTCCAGCATCTTGAGCGCGCGGTCAGCGGTTCTGAACACGGGAACTCCCTGCGCTTCAAGCTGACGGCATAAGGGATCATAGAGCGGCCCGGTGTCAACAACCGCCACAAAGGGTTTATCAGTCTCCCTCGCCAGCCTGCCGTAGCGGAAAGCTATGGAATCTTCGCGCGTTACGTCTTCCGTATGCTTTGAAGGATCGGCAGCCAGGGTATTCATCATGACGGTGAGCGGAACAATACCGACGATTCCCAGATCCGTTCCTTCATTGAGCAAGGCGGTTCTGAACGACATTTCAT
>CAZZJJ010000103.1:0-1598 GCA_964654405.1 uncultured Treponemataceae bacterium | reverse complement strand
GTTGTGCACATCGACGATGTCGGCGATTTTTGTCTGTACGAAAATGTCCTGAAGCTCGCGCGCGGCAGACTCCGAGAAGGCCGCCAGCTTCATGCCGCCTAGGTTGTCCGCAATGGCGACGCATTCAAAACCGGCATTTGAAACGGCACCGAGACGGTTGCCGCGGGCTTTTTTGCCGTCAAGCAGCGTGAACAGCGTCATAGCATCATCGAACTCATCCAAATTGGAGCAGACAATCGCTCCTGCCTGTGCGAAAAGCTCGCGGGTGACGGGATAATCGCCGGCAATGCTGGCGGTATGGCTTGCCGCAGCTCCGGCGCCTGCCTGCGTCCTGCCTGCCCGGTAGAAAATCACGGTCCTGCCTGACTGCGCTATGGCTTTCGCGGCATTCAGCGTCTTCAGACCATCCAGCATCTTGAAGCCTTCAACATAGACGGCAAAAATCCTGATTTCCTGATCCTGTGCGAGGAATTCCAGATAGTCGCCGATTGTGACATCCATCTGGTTGCCGCAGGTGATGGTGTATTTGGGATTGATATCCGGGTGCTTGGATATGCGGCAGATGGCGAAGGCTCCTGATTGTGAAATGACCGCCATGGGAGCGAGCCTGCCCTTGGGCATGGGCAGTTTATGCTCGGGAATAAAGAGTGTGTTGTATTTTCCAGGCACGGAACGAATCCCAAGGCAGTTGCCGCCATTGATGAGCGGCCCCTTGCCCTGAGCACGCGCGTCTTCCAGCGACTTTTTCATCCGCGCGACAATCGCGTCACTGCCCGATTTTTCTTCAAGACCGCCGGGAATGACAATAACCGACCAGGCTTTGTCGAGTTCGGCAATCTGCGCCAGCGTTTCCGGGGTTCCCGATGCCGGTATGACAAGAACGAACAAATCAACTTTTTCCGGAAGGCTCCCGATGTCCGGGACGCAGCGGCATCCATCGATGTCGGGGACGCCGGCCTTGATCACATACAGCCGCCGTGCATCAAAGCCGTTCTCGAGGAGATTGCGCAGGATGATTCTGCCATTATTCATGCCCTTTTCGGAAACACCGATAATGGCAGCGCTTTGCGGCTTGAGAATATGGTCGATATTGGCGGTTGGCCGGGTTTTCTGCGCGGGATTGACCGGTACGCCGTCAGCATCCTGCGCGAGGCCCATGGCTGAAAAATCCTTGAGTTTGACGAGACAGTCCAGCGCCACCAGCTCGGCTTTTCCGCTCCGCTTGCTGATAACCATCGGGTTTACTTCGAATTCAGAAATACCGCTCGCTGCCAGGGCGGGCGCCGCCTCGATGAACTTCATCAGGGCATCCACAAGCTCACTGCCGGTTATGACCGGTTTCGTGTTTCGCAAACCCGCGCAAAGCAGGCCATAAACGACATTGTGAGCAAGTGTCTGTTCGACGAGGTCCCGGGTGGCGAGGCTGGGGGAAAAGAACACATTGGCGCTGCCTGTTTTAAAGTTCTCCGCCAGATATTCCGCGAAAATTCCGCCTGGTCCAAAACTGACAACCGGACCGAAATCCGGCGCGAAGCGGTATCCGAAAATGATTTCATGGCCCAGTTTAGGTTCAAACTGGACAAATTCATTGATGGTAT
>CAZZJJ010000102.1:0-5858 GCA_964654405.1 uncultured Treponemataceae bacterium | reverse complement strand
CCGCAAGAGCATTTTTAAGAACATCGACAGACTCCGCAACTTCCGCTGCCAAAAGTGCCTTGTAAAAATACAGAACCGCCATGGAATCATCACCCGGTGCTTTCGCGATTGTCCTGTCTAAATAATTGAATCCGGATTCCACGTCATTTGCATTCAGCCAGGTTGAAAGAATGGAGCGGACAACATCGGGGCTGCTGGGGAAGGCCGCGGTCACTTTGTCGGCGGCAGCATCAGCTGCTTCTGCATCGCCAAGCCGGACAGCTACAAGATGGCGAACCAGGCCAGGTACAAACTCATCCGGGAAACTCGCCTCAAAGCCCGAAACATACTTTTCCAGAATTTCCGCGTCCTGCAGATCAAGACCGGACTTTATGGCGACAATATAGGCGTCATTCAGCTGATTGTTGTCTTCCGGCGCGGCAATGACCTTGTCCGCTTCAGCCAGGGCTCTTTGATCATCCTGCATCGAATAGTAGGTTTCCGCCAGCTTCAGCTTCAGCCCCATGCTCGAGGGATCCAACTCGACAGCCTTGAGAAGAACCTTTTCTGCTCCTTCAAACTGCTCAAGGGCGGTAAGAACTTCGGCCTGCTGATGCAAGGTGTCCAGCGTGTAAAGGTCATAAGCGAAAGCCCGTTCATAATTGGAAGCAGCTCCATCGAGAACGGTCATCTGATCCTGCACCCACTGATCCTGATATTCTTTCCAGACCGTGTAATAATACGTGCCAAGCATCATGGAAAGGACAGGCGGTATAGCTTCTCCGGAGGCTTCCAGTTCAGCAGCGACCCGATATGGATCGAATTCGAAAGGTTCGAGATCCTCGCCTTCTTCATATCGAACTGTCTCGAGATCCTGACCTTCCTTGAGATCCACAAATCCAAAAACCACATGGAGTGATGTCTGGGCATAACCGTCAAGGGCGACACGAATCTGCTCGGCCAGGAGCCATGGATTCGGTTTATCTTTGGTCGCATCCGCGAGCATATTCCAGGCGGAGAGCCATTTCCCCTGGGTGATCAAGTCCTCGACCGAAGTGACAATCGCCTTATCCTCCGCCGGGGCATCCATGAAATATTCGCTGAAGTTTGTTCCCTGAGCGAATATCATCGCTGGAAGCAGCGCCAGCATAAGGATGAGCGATAAGTTTTTTCTGCTGAATGAACGCATGAATTCTCCTTTTTTTCCGCAATAACCGCGCTTTTCGCGATACTGCTTTCAATATACTGGTATAATATAACATAGGGCCGGGCGTTCGGGCACTACTGATTGAACAAACCTGCTTTCTTTTTGTATCATCTTTCACACGCATTTCATCTCAATTTCATTATTTCAGCCAGAGACACCAACAATGGAAATGGATAGCATGCCTCGATCAGCGAATATTTCGGAACAGAGGATCTCAGCCAGCCGGATACCTGAGCTGTCGGGGACCAGCCTTGGCACAAGATTGGAAACACTGACTTCAGTGTACGCGGAAATCGCTCAGGCTCAGAACGAATTCCTGGCTTCCGCCACGGAGCATCAGGCTCGAACCTCCTGCCCTTCAGGCTGCGGTCTCTGCTGTGCTAACTTTACCCCCGACATCCTGCCCGCCGAAGCAGAATTGCTGGC
The DNA here is from genome assembly GCA_964654405.1 of uncultured Treponemataceae bacterium. Lineage (GTDB taxonomy): Bacteria > Spirochaetota > Spirochaetia > Treponematales > Rectinemataceae > JAJTBL01. The sequence continues at coordinate 4,246 of CAZZJJ010000102.1, read as the reverse complement.
CTTTTTTCTGCTGACCGAAAAACCCGAGCTCGCAGAAAAAGTGCAATCTCTGGATTCGGTTGCAAAGTCCTCATCGACCTGCCCATTCTGGGATCCTTCCAAACCCGGTCAAAACTGTATGGTCTATCCCGCAAGGCCGCTTATCTGCAGACTTTTCGGTTTTTCCTCGGTCAGAACAAAAAAGCAGGAGCCGCAGTTTTCGCTCTGCAAGCACATGCATGCAATTCCCGGCATCAGAGAACGAAGGTTTACCGGCGCTGCAATCATGGAACAGACTTTCGGCGCCATTCCGCCCGCCATGGCTGATTATACCATGAAGCTTATCGCGGAATTCCCTCAGGAAGCCAGTCAGCGGGAGCTTCTGCCGCAGACTGTGCGCAAAGCCCTGATGCGTGTCGGCCTCATTCTCTCGTTCAGCGATAAAGCGGCTTCCTGATGCTGGCAATGCCGCTTCGTTTTGCGCTTGCAAAATCGAATGCCTCGAAGTAGGCTCAGGTACGATGGATGTGATTGAAATATGAAAAAATACCTCGTGCTGGCGGGAAATATTGGAGCCGGAAAATCAACGTTAGTCGGTCTCCTCGCTAAAAAACTCGATTTTGTGCCCTATTTCGAACCAGTGCTCGAAAATCCTTTTCTGAAGGATTTTTACTCGGACATGAAGCGATGGGCTTTCCATTCCCAGATTTTCTTTTTAACCAGCAGGACCAAGGCGCATCGGGAGCTGTCGCTCGACCCGCGGGCAGTTGTCCAGGATCGTTCTATCTATGAAGATGCCGAGGTTTTTGCGCGGAATCTCTATCTTCAAGGCGCAATGTCGGATCAAGAGTGGAACAGCTACCACGAGCTGTACAAAACGATTTCAGGCATTCTGCCGCCGCCGGATCTGGTCATCTACATCCGAGCTTCCGTTCCGACCCTCAAGAGCCGGATTTCCAAACGCGGGCGGGATTTTGAAGCCGGCATCCCTGACAGCTATCTGGAAAGACTTAACAATTTATACGAGGAATGGATTCAAAGCTTTACGCTGGCGCCGGTGCTGACCGTTCCGGGAGACCGCTTTGATTTCGTGGAAGACAGCTCAGCCTTCCAGGCAATCGCCTCCACTATCCGCAAGCGGCTTGAAGACAAACAGAGCTTATTATTTCCGTATGAGATGTGAACAAGGCAAGCTGCTCAAGCCCAGCGCGCAAGAATATCCTGATATCGGGTTTTGACTTCTCCGACAACATTTTCCCAGGTCCGGCAGAGCGTTTTCTGAGCCTCTTCAGCCACCTGAAGCCGGCCGGCCTCATCATGCAAGGCTTGTATCACCCTTGCAGAGAATGCCTCCAATGAATTCTCGGAAAGATACCCATTCCTGCCGTCATTGATTACTTCCGCAGCAGTAGCGCCATTGATGAGGACCGCGGGAGTTTTAAAGGCCGCAGCCTCCCGAACGACAAGCGGTGCATTGTCATACAGCGAAGGGAACAGGAATAGATCCGCCCGCGCATAGATAGATTGGAGCAATTCCCGGTCATATATGACATCGTGGAAAATAATTCGATTATCGATCTTCAAATCCCTGGCAAGATCCTTGAGCTGGGCTTTGGCATAGCCTTTTCCGACAAAAACCATTCTGAAATCAGGGATGGCAGCTATAACTGCTGGCAGGGATCGAACCAGAAACTCCAGGTTTTTCTCGAGAATATGCTGCCCGACATAGAGGCCGACCGGGACTCCTTCCGGGAAGCCGAGATATTCGGCACCGCGGTTTCTGAATGGAGTTATATCGGCGGGAGGTTTCATATCGATGCCGTTTTCTACAACCTCATAGGGTCCCTTGTACCCATATTCTCTCAAGGTAATCGCGACTGATTCCTGCGGGACCCAGACATGATCAACACTGTAATAAAAATCGATGATTCGCTTTACCTGATCATCGACAATGGGCTTTATTCCAATCGCACGCTGGAGATCGTCACGGTATTTGGAATGAAAGGTAGCTATAATGGGAATCCCTTTCTCGCGGGCCACTTTCCTGGCCAGCAAACCGGCTGCAAAGGGGGAATGCGCATGCACAATATTAAAATCGCGGTTTTTCAAGAGATATTGAAGACGTATATCCAGATCGGGAAGGCCGATTCGATAGGGAGGCCGGACAATCGTCGGAAACGAAAGAAACCGGATGACCGGGAACGGTTCTTCATCCTTATGGTTGGGAACGAAGGGGGTCACGACATACGTCGGCCCGAGCAGTTTATTAAGCCAGAAAGCATAGTTTTTAACCGTTATGGTGACCCCATCCATTATGGGTACATATCCATCGTTGAAAAGCCCAGTCACAATTGCGCTCATAACAACCAAAAATATCGGTAAGAACAATAAAAGTCAATCAAACCAAGCTCGCTTCCGCTTCCCGGTTTTTGTTGACTTTGGCTTGATGCTGACGTTACTCTTTAAAAAAGGAGATTTTTCATGGTAAAACTCTTTATTCCGTTGGCCATTGTATGCGCGCTTTCGGTGGTCCCAGGTTTCGCGCAGAGCTGGCCGGAAAACAAATCTTCTGACCGCTTCGATACCGGGAAAGGATATCTGGAAATTGCTTTTCTAGGGCATGGATCGCTTGTTCTTTTTTATAATAGCTCTTACATCTATGTGGATCCGGTGAGTCAATACGCGAATTTTTCAAAATATCCTAAAGCTGACCTCATTCTGGTAACACATGAGCACGGTGACCATCTTGACGCAAAGGCGATTGCAATGCTCGGCAAAGACAGCACCCGCATTATTCTGCCAGAAGCGTCGCGGCAAAAACTCGGTAAAGGCGAGGCGCTTGGACACAACCAGGCTGTAGAGGCGGCAGGTGTACGCGTAATGGCGGTTCCAGCGTACAATGTGACGCCGGAGCGGACCGCTTATCATCCCAAAGACAGAAAGGATAATGGGTATATCGTTACAGCAGGCAGTGGTAGTGATGCGCTCGATATCTACATAGCGGGCGACACCGAGCCCATTCCCGAAATGGCGGCTCTTGGGCCTGTAGATATTGCTTTTTTGCCCATGAATCAGCCCTATACCATGACGCCGGAGCAAGCCGCCAGCGCTGCACGCACCATACATCCCAAAATTCTGTATCCCTATCATTTCGGCTCGACGGATACGGCCGTGCTTCAGAAGCTCCTCGCAGCAAATCCTGAAATCGAAGTCAGAATCAGAAAGCTCCAGTAAAGGAGCGATACGAGGCCCCATAAACTGGCCCGCGCTGGGTTTGCTGCTTTACCGCCCTTGCCGTTGCGCGCTGCATTCCATATTTTATAAAGATAAAATGTATTGATATTGCCGGCTTGCCGGCAGAGGAGAAAAAATGGCCACTATCACATTCAAAGGCAACCCAGTACAGACAATTGGAACACTTCCCGCAAAAGGCAGCAAAGCCCCTGAATTCCGCCTCACCGGAAGCGATCTCAAGGATGTCGGCCTCGCTGACTTTGCAGGGTACGTGAAAATTCTGAATATTGTCCCCAGCCTCGATACCGGCGTATGCGCCGCAAGCGCGCGAGCTTTCAATAAAGCTGCCGCCGCGCTTGGAAAGGTTGTCATCCTCACTATCAGCAGGGATCTGCCTTTCGCTCAGAAGCGATTTTGCGAAGCTGAGGGAATCGACAAGGTTGTGACACTTTCCGAACTGCGAGACAGGGAATTCGGCAAAACCTACAGTGTTGAAATGACGACCGGACCGCTGGCAGGTTTGCTCTCGCGGGCTGTTGTCGTGCTCGATGCGAAGAATACGGTGGTTTACACCCAGCAGGTTCCGGAAATCGCCCAGGAACCGGACTACGAAAGCGCCCTTGCTGCGGCAAAAGCCGCACTCTGAAGCTTCAGGATTTCAAAAGAAAAGGCGGCTTTGGCATTACAGCCTCTGCCGCCTTTTCTTATCATGAACAGACATCACAGAGCTGTGCCCCGGTGATTGAACGCAGCTGCTCAAAGCTGGTAGGAACCCCTGTGGAATTGGTGCCAGCTGCTGGATAGATGACATCCCAGGTTTGCAAACTTGCATCAAGATAGACGGGAATGTCCTGCACACCAAAGGGGCAGACCCCGCCTGGGAGGAAACCCGTCAGGGCGAAGGTTTCATCGCTGCTCGTCATGGACATTTTTTCGCCGCACAGCTGTTTCATCTTGCTTGAGGAAATTTTACGATCCCCAGCACAGACAATCATCACCGCTTTGCCGGAAGTCCCTTTGAAAAGCAGACTCT
>CAZZJJ010000101.1:0-5914 GCA_964654405.1 uncultured Treponemataceae bacterium | reverse complement strand
GCTCGACTCCCTCGCCAATCTGGGTGCGGGCTTCTTCGCTGGACTTGATGGTCAGATTTTTCAGCTTATTCGAACCTTTGATATATGCGCTCTCACCAATCATGACGTCCTTTATGACCCGATTGGATTTGAGCACCGAACCATGGCCGATTACACCATATCTGCCGCGTTTATGCGAAACGCTGGCGTCGGTCATTCGGATAAACTGCTCCATGAGCTTTGGCCTGTCGCGGAACCTCGCCCAGAGATAGGCATCAGCGCAGTTCATGTCTTCGAAGGGGTAAACCCATCGCCCGCCCTGTTCATTCATGACATCTATAGTTATCCGCACGCTTTCGTCTTCTCCCTCCATGACGATGCCGTTTCCAAACTTGGCGTGATTCGAGGCGTGAATTTCGGCGTTTTCCAGAAGAATGCAATTGTCTCCAATAATATAGTGGGCAATATAGGCGGAGTTCGAAATGACACAATTGTCGCCGATATCGCAGGCTATGATTTTCGAGTTGCTGATGCCGGCGAAGAGATGGAGGTCATGGTGTTCCAGCGCGACACGCTCCAGCTTGCCGATCCTGATGAGGCCTGAAAAAACATTGTTATTGATCAGCTCAGGGACAAAGGGATCGGTTACCAGGAATAGGGACCAGTCGCTGCAGGTATTATGGTTTCGAACCAGTGATTCGATTTCGAATGGTTTGAGCTTTCGGTAGCTGTTCGGGCTCTTGCCCAGGGCAGCCAGCTGCTGGTTTCTGATGGAATATTCACTTTCACCCTTCTGAAGATAAGGCGCTGCGATAAAATTGGTGCCGAGTCCCAGCTCTCTGATTATTTTAATGTCATTTCTCATGAGCCAATTATCAGGTATTCGAGGTTTCATTTCAAGCAAAAACAGCGATTCGAAGTTCTGGTTTTTACCCCCTTGACCAAGAGCGCGGTTTTTCGCCATCGTATGCGCATGGATTATACTGAGACATCCATGATGGACAATCTGCTTTCCGACTCTGATAAGCATGCTCTCGAGCTTTTCTATTCGCTTGAGACCGCCAAAGGCAGCATGCGGGAATCATACGCCATCCGTCTTGCAGATGTACTGGGTAATCCAGGAGAGTTTTCATTTTATCTTCAATGCTCCGAAGATCAGCGGTTGATCAGGACGTTCCACCTGCTGCGGGTTTTCAGGGAAAACGTCGAATTGCTGATTCATAAAACCTGGGTCAATGAATCTGATGAAAAGCCAAAGCAGATGCTGCTTGAAGAACTGAAAATCTTTATTGAAGATTATCGGGAAGGTCGAATTGTCTCAGCCTTCCGCAGATTTGTCAGCATTGCGAAAGCTGTACCTGCACTGCTGTTCGGTCCGACAGGGCGGGCTCCCGATTTTCTTGAATACGCTTTCCGGATTGACCCCAAATTCGGTCTTTTCTTCTGGTATGTGAACGAGCTTGAAAAGCAGATTCGGAACGCCCAGACGCTTGAAGACCGAGAATCCCTGTATAGAATCGAAACACTGCTCGGCGCCTATATTCTCGCAAGCATGTAATTGCGATTGACCGCCTTATAATTGTATACTAACAATAACCGCGTTTGTCTTCTCTTGTGCTGGTGACAGGCTTATTCTCACTCCGGCATAGAGGCTCCCGGGCAATCGCTCACACAATCGATCCGCTGGGATATGGATTCCGAATTCACAGGTCGAATACAGCGCAACAAACCGTCTGCCTGAATCTGCTTCCATTTTCAGCCGGGCGGTCAACCCTGCCTGCAAGGCCAGGTCAGCTGACAAAGCAAGAATCGTTCCCGCCTCAGCCTGAAAAAAGGGCAGCACACCGACACCCGCTGCAAGGCTGGTACCTGCGACAAATCCAGCGCTCACCATGGATGCATCGGATACAGATGAGGATGAAAGTCCCAGAAACGGCTCTGGAAACAATCGGTATCCGCTTCCGGGAACTTCAGCCAAACGGACTTCCAGCGCAGAACCGGCTTTGAGAAGCAAGGCTTTCTTCAATCGCGGCGATTCATGACCATTGTCCAGCCTGAAAGCCAGAGAAGCTGAAAACCTGGACCAGAGGCCCGGAATGAGCGCCAGCACAGCGCCATAGCTCAACGCTGAGGAAAGGCGCCCATCGAGACGCGCGGAAACTTCGACCGCCTCAGCGGGCAACAACAAGCCCGGCGCCGCTGAGGCGGTGGTGGATCCGAACAACGCAACCGAAAATCCCAGGGAGCTCTCCCGGCTTTCCCGCTGCACTTTGCCGGATTGGACTCCTTTCCCCGGCGGAGCAGGTTTCTGCAGAATCCCGCCGCCAATGAGGTGGCTGAAAAACCCCATCTGCCTGAGCTCCAACGCATTCGCTTTGTTGACACGATCCAAGAAACTTGCATTGTTGCGCAGATCAGGCAGGGCGATAAAAAAACCTGAAGCCCGTGCTGAAAAATCATCCATCGGCATGATCTGAAAGCCCACGTCAGGGTCGGCGGCGGCCATTCCGAACGGGGAAAGTCTTGCCGCCAAAATAAAGTGCTCTGTCGGGCTCTTAAGGTGAGTTACCAAAGGAATTCCTTGTGAAAGCATCCCCACAGCATCTTCAATATTGCCTCTGAAAGGGATGGCTGCGATACCGTGTTGCGAGAAAATCCTTAGCAAATCCAGCATTGTCGCTGTTTCGGGCTTTCCCGCGCTGTCATGTTGGGCAAATATTGCTGTCAATGCCGCTTCGTCCGGCACTACTGAAGGAACGTCATCTGTCGCAGCACGAAGAATGCCTGCGGCTACTGCGAAGCCGCAGGTGTTAACCTCCTGCTGGCGCGGAACAATCGAGTATTTCAAGCTCTGCTGATCCGTACCTGCCGTGAGCGAAAAAAGCGAGGCGAGCAGAAACGCGAGTTGTAATGCAGACGACATGAAAAAACCTCCCTCCGCATAATTAATACGCGCAGAGGAAGGCTTTTTGATTCAAATTACAGAAAAAATCTTATCGTTTTGGCTGAAAATGACTGAATTCCATGCTGAAGGAAGCGCGGCCCTGGCTTACCGAGCGCAAGCTGGTAGTAAAGCCGAACATCGTGGACAGCGGGGCCTCAGCATGAATGACTTCGGAACCGGCTTTTGAGTCGGAGCCGTGAATCAAACCGCCGCGCTGAGATACGAGACTCATGACTTCACCCACAAAATCCTTAGGCGACAGGATGTCAACCTTCATAATCGGCTCGAGCAGAACCGGCCCTGCGGCTCGGCAGGCAGCGTCATACGCCATATTGGCGCAGGCTTCAAAGGCAAAAGGTGTCGAGGTCAGTTCTGAGTATTCGATATCAGTCAAAGTAATGCCGATATCCACCGAAGGATAGCCAAACTGGATGCCCGACGCGAATGCTGACTGGATACCACGTTCGATCGCTTCATATATCTCTTCAGGCACCGTCGGAGCGCGGACCGCTTTTCGGTATATATTCCCGGTTCCCCGCGGCAACGGAGCAGCCTCAATCGTCAATTTTGCGGTATTTTCTTTTCCCGCAAAAACTTTTTTAAACTCCTCTGTATGGCTGACTGTCGCGGTGATAGTTTCGCGGTAGGTGACCTGCGGATTCCCGACCTTTGCCTGTACCTTGAAATCTCGAATCACACGGGTGACCAGAACATCCAGATGCAGTTCGCCCATGCCTGATATGATGAGCTGTCCGGTTTCTTCGTTTTCACGGGTCATGAAGGTAGGATCTTCACGGGAGAGGATGTCGAGCGTTTCCTTCAGTTTGTCACGATCCCCCATTGTTTTTGGCTCAATCGCGACAGAAATGACTGTCTCAGGGAAGTGCATTTTTTCCAGAACCACCGGCCAGCCTTCGGTGCCGATCGTATCGCCGGTCTGGGCATTTTTAAGCCCGACCAGAACAGCTATATCTCCCGCGCTGACGGAATCGAGGGGTTCGCTCTTGTTCGCGTGCATGCGAAGCAGGCGGGTTATTCGTTCACGCTTCTTTTTTGTCACATTATAGACAACCGAGGCATTGTTCAGCTTGCCGGAGTACATCCGAACATAGCACAGAGGACCGGCTTCCCGATCCCACTGCACTTTAAAAACCAAACCAAGGGGGTATCCTGATGTATTGCAGGCTACTTCGACATTTTCTTCTTTTTTTAGATGAAACGCTTTCGCGGGCTCGACTTCATCTGGCGAGGGAAGGTACTCGATTACCGCGTCTAGAAGCGGCTGAACGCCCATGTTCCGGCGAGAAGCCCCGCACAAGACTGGTATCAGCGCCCGCGCTATGCATGCTTTTCGCAACTCGGCTTTTATGATTTGAGCTGGAATTTCCTCGCCATTCAGATAAAGCTCTGTAATGACGTCCGAATGGGCGGATAAAGCATCCACAAGCGTCTCGCGGTACACACGCGCTTCATGACGCCGTGTCTCGGCGATTGGACTGCGGGTCATTTCGTGGCCGTCTTCATTCCATCGGATTTCTTCCATGGTCAGCAGATCCACGACGCCCTCAAAGCTGTTCTCGCGTCCAATCGGGTAATTGACTGGAATAGGCGCTGCGCCGAGCTTGAGCCGCATATCTTCCAGAACTGCCTCAAAATCCGCTCCCAGCCTGTCCATTTTATTGACATAGGCAATTCGCGGCACATTGTAGCGATCCGCCTGATGCCACACCGTTTCTGATTGCGGTTCAACACCGCCGACCGCGCAAAACACGACAACCGCTCCATCCAAAACCCGCAGCGACCGTTCGACTTCAGCGGTAAAATCGACATGCCCCGGTGTATCTATAATATTGATCTGATGATTTCGCCAGAATGTAGTGGTCGCAGCGCTCTGAATTGTAATGCCGCGTTCCTGCTCCTGATCCATCCAGTCCATGGTCGCTTCGCCATCGTCGACTTCCCCGATTTTATAGGTCTTGCCGGAATAGTAGAGTATCCGTTCTGTCGTGGTTGTTTTCCCGGCATCGATATGCGCCATGATGCCGATATTTCTGATTTCGCGAAGTTCCATGCAAAGCTCCAGAGTAAAAAGTAGTAATGAATGACAATATATACGAAAAGAGAGACATTTTTCAACTCTAATGGAAGGAAGTTTTTGCCAAATGATGAAATATGCAGGCTTGCCATCTTGAAACCGGAGGCCAAAACCTTCTATAAGGATAGTGTGAAAAGAGTAGAATTGCTTGCGCCTGCCGGTTCGCCGGAGGCTCTCGACGCGGCCCTTGGCGAAGGTGCTGACGCGGTTTATCTGGGTTTGCGTTCTTTTAATGCGAGAATGCGTTCGTCGAATTTTGCTTTCAATCAGTTTGAAGCGGCCGTCCAGGTTTGCCACGACAAGTTGAAAAAAATATATGTGACCGTCAATACTGTTTTTGAAGAGCGGGAAGCTGACCGCATGTATCAGCTTCTTGAGTATTTGGATCGAATAAAACCTGACGGCATTATTGTGCAAGATCTTGGCGTTGTCAAAATGGTACGCGACCATTTTCCTGGTCTTGCGCTTCACGCTTCCACACAAATGAATGTCGCTTCTTCGCGGGGAACCAACTTCCTTTCCAGGAATGGTTTCAAACGGGCTGTCCTCGCCCGTGAGCTGACGTTGGAAGAAATCAGAACCATCAGGCAGAATACCAGTCTCGAGCTTGAGGTTTTTGTGCATGGAGCGCTCTGTGTCAGCGCTTCCGGGCTCTGCCTTTTTTCCTCTTATCTTGGCGGCAAAAGCGCGAACCGCGGGACTTGCACCCAGGCATGCCGCCGCCTTTACGAGTCTGAAACCGGCAAGGGATATTTTTTCTCCCCTGACGATCTTCAGCTCATCGATTACATCCCCGATCTGATCGAGGCTGGCATCGAGTCATTCAAAATTGAAGGCAGAATGAAGTCCGCCGAGTATGTCGGGACCGTAGTATCCGCCTACCGGCATCTCATCGA
>CAZZJJ010000100.1:0-5919 GCA_964654405.1 uncultured Treponemataceae bacterium | reverse complement strand
CGATTATTATCAGCAGAACCTTGATGCCGTTAAAAACCTCCAATCCTGGCTGTTTGCAATTGATGCGAGCAGAGGCGAAATAATGCAAAGTATTAGAATTCCGGCTAACGGAAAAGAGACCGAAGCACCAGAGCTCATCGGTGTTCGAGGCAAACGCTACTATCTCATGCAAAAAGCGGATGCTGCAGGCAGCGGCACAGCAAGTGCGAATAATCGATTTACTCTTTCGATTTTGCTTGAGAATGGTGTTATCAGCAAGCGGTATCTGGTTGATCTGCCGAAAGATGTCACCGAAGCGACGAATTTTGCAATTGGGAAGGATGGTTTATTGTATTGCCTTGGGTTCTCCCTGGACTATGTCAGCTGTCTGTCCTGGGCGATTCCCTGATGGTTTGTGAGGAGTGTTCTCTATGAAGCGTATTGTCAGCGCGGCAGATGCCCGTGCCCTGGATAAAAGGACCAGAGAAGCCTTGGCAATTGAGGACGTCTTGCTTATGGAAAAAGCTTCGCTGCGGCTGTGGAGTCTGCTTCAAAAAATTATTCTGAAAGAGCAGCCCCGGTTTTTCGTGTTTTTATGCGGCAAGGGTGACAATGGGGGAGATGGGATGGCTGTCGCACGGCATGCCTGGTCCTCTGGGATAGAAAAAGAAAAGCTGCAGGTAATCGTGGCGAAGGAAGCAGGAGGCGCGGCGAGTCAGCTTCAGCTGAAATCATTGAAGGCAATTGGCATAACTGTAACAGCATGGGAAAAAGGTTGTCTGGAAAACATTGCTTCTAAGAATTCAGGGAAAATTGCGGTTATTGACTCGGTACTGGGAACTGGCGCATCGGGACAAGCACGAGGCACTGTGCGTGAAATGATTGACAGCATCAACAACCTTTCTGGAAATCTTGGAAGGGAGAGGGTGGTTGTTGCGGCTATAGATGTTCCCTCGGGGCTCGGCGATGGTTGGATGGAAGGTTTTCCTATTGTCCGCGCCGACTATACCCTTACGCTTGATCCCGCTAAACAAGCCCTGTATCATCCAGCTGCACGGCTGTTCGCTGGAAAAATTTCTATAGCAGAAGACATTTTTCCTCACACTATAGTTCAAACTATGTCTGAAGGCTGTCTTATGGAGACTTCCGATATCCCGCTGAATCGGGTTCATCTTTCTAATAATGCATATAAGATTTCTCGCGGCCGAGTAACGGTTTTTGCAGGAACAGTCGGAACTCTCGGTGCTGCATTGCTGTGCGCCAAAGCCACCCAGGCAGCAGGTGCTGGATATGTTCAATTTTTTACACAAGATGAAGCATACACACTACTAGTGTCAGCAATGCCTGCAATCATGGCAATACCGGAAAGCGCTTTTTATAGTGGTAAACTGAAAGCTGACACAATTGTTGCAGGCCCAGGATGGGGCAAATCAGCAAAGCACGCAGAAATTTTGAAAAATCTTCTGGAACTCGACCTGCCGCTTGTTCTCGATGCTGACGCACTCCGAATTCTAGCCGCTGATAGCAGCACAGATTTTCTTAATACCATACAAAAGCGGACAGCGCCACTTGTTCTGACGCCGCACCCTGGAGAGTTTGAATCTCTTGTTCAGCGATATATCGCCGCACCTGAAAACCTGGCTTTCGCTGAACTGCTTGCCCGAGTTGCGGAAACCCTCAATGCAATCATTGTCTTTAAAAGCCATGTTACCTGGATTTGTTCGCCAAAGGGCAAAGCTGAAAACCGGTTCTCAATCTGGGATGGTCAATGCCCAGGACTCGGAACCGCTGGCTCTGGCGACGTCTTGGCAGGTTTTCTTGCAGGGGATTTGGCTATTCGATCTGCGGCAAATAATAAAGAAACATATGAGTTATGGGAGCTCGCCCTTGAAAGCGCACGGCAAGCTGTCGTTTGCCATGGTTATGCTGGCAGACTTCTGCATGGAAAACAAGGATGGTTTTCAGCTTCGGAGCTGCTGCCGTTCTTGAAAAAGCTTGCTTGTGAAGTGGCTGAAAACAAAAACGAGCGGCTTGACGGCAGCAAAGCATCCGGATAGGGTAGCGTCAGAGGAGTTACTGTGGGAGAACATCGTTCAGTAGCCGGCATTGCGGTACGAGACGGGAAAATTCTTGTTGGAAAACGCAAGGCTGGTGGTTCAATCGGTTTGTTGTGGGAGTTTCCGGGAGGGAAGGTTGAATCTGGCGAAACCGATGAGCAGGCGCTTATCCGTGAATTTCTCGAGGAATTTAATTTGATGATCATGCCCATCAGAAAACTGGGAGAAAGCTCATTTTTGAATCGTCACGGAAGGAGCGAACTTGCCGCGTGGGAAGTGGCTTTGCCGAAAACAGTTTCTGACGATTTATCCCTGATTCCTCTGCATGAGCATACACACTTGCGATGGGTCAGCATGGAAGAGCTGGCTGCTTTGCAGATGCCAGAAAGTGATCGATCGCTTATCGAAACATTAAGTAAACAATTTTCAGAATTGTTCTATTGATCTTCGATGTCTAAAACAGCGGTTTTTGGATTTTCAGCGTCTTCTGGATCATTCAGAAGAATTTCGATCTTGCCCTGAATGGCTTCCAGCTCCTTTTTAAGGCTCCGGGATAAATTTATTCCTTCTTCAAAGACTGAAACAGCTTTTTCGAGCGGCAGTTTTGGATCCTTTATCTGCTCAGCAAGCTGCTCTAGCTTTTCGAGCCTTTCCTCAAAGCTTTTCATCAGTATAAATCTCCTTTACAGTTGCGTCGGCTTTTCCCTTGGCAAAGGTTATCGCAAGCACATCCTCATGCTGAAGATCTTGTGCCGCGCTAACCGGCTCTTTTGAAAGATGTCCGGATTTGGGGTCTTTCCGGTATACGACTGCATATCCTTTATTAAGAATCGCAAGCGGATTGGCAGATTCCAGATTGCTTTCCAGCAGCGCAAGGGTGTGCAGCATATTGATAGTTCTATCTTTTATTGATTGTCTAAGGCTGTCAATTGAATCATCGAGCCTTCGCGCCAAGGGCATGAGTATGCGCGAAAAGCGGGTTTCAATATCCTGCGGAGAAAAACTCTTGATTGCAAGCTTTGCATAATTCAGCCTTGACTTGATTGAAGTGATAAGTTCGTCTTGGAATTGCTCTATCTGGCTTGCGATCGCTTCCTTGTTTTCAGAAACAATCTCTGCCGCTGCTGAAGGAGTTGGTGCGCGGACATCAGCGGCAAAGTCAGCGAGGGACCAGTCAACCTCATGCCCGACCGCGCTGACAACCGGGATGCGTGATTTAGAAATCGCTCTCACCAGGGACTCGTCCGAAAACGCCAGAAGATCTTCCAGCGAGCCGCCACCTCGCCCGATAATGATGACATCGCCAAGGTTGAAAATATTTGCCTGGTGCAGCCTCTTGACCAGAACTGGCGGTGCATCCTCGCCCTGGACTGGCGCTGGCAGAATGACAACATCAATGCCGCTGTTTCTTCGCTTCAGAACTGTCAGGATATCATGCAAGGCTGCGCCTTGCTGGCTGGTGATGACCACAATTTTTTTTGGAAGGCGCGGAAGGGGTTTTTTCTTTTCACTGTCGAACAGGCCTTCCCGAGCGAGGCGTTGCTTGCGCTCTTCGAGCATTGCAAGGATGTCGCCGACCCCCTGTTTCCTCAGAGTGCTGACAATCAGCTGATACTGGCCGCGCTGTGCATACACTGAAACCGAACCTGTTGCGCGGATTTTCATGCCATCGCTGACCTGGAAATCCAGCGAGTTCATTTGAAAGCGGAACATGACCGCCTGAATCAGCGCTTCACGGTCTTTAAGCGAAAAATAAAGGTGCCCCGCTGAAGATAATTTGGCGTTTGATACTTCACCATCAACCTGAATGTTGGAAAATGATGATTCCAGATTATTCCTGATCATCTGCGTAAGGCTTGAAACGGTGAAGATTCCATGTTCCTTCATCACGGGATTTTCATCGTCGGAATAAGACTCCAATTCCTTGCCTGGTCTATATGGATTCATCATTTACCCTCATCGTACAAAGCCCAGCCATACAGCACCGAGCGCAATGGAAATAATGGTTACCGGAAAGCCGACTTTAAAGTAATCCATAAAGCTTATTCTAATTGAAGACTTTTTTGCCTGTTCCGCAACGATAAGATTGGCGACAGAACCAAGAAGCGTCAAATTACCCGCGAAGGTACTGGCCATGGCGAGCATGAGCCACGCGGTCATCGGGTCAGAAAAGCTTTTTGCCACGGGAGCAAGGAGCATGACTGCCGGCACATTGGAGACTATGTTTGAAAGCACGGCAACAACGGCAGCAAAAAATCCTCCGGGGCGATGGAGCATTGGAAGAACATCAATCAGGAAGTTTTTAAAAACTGGTGTTCTGGCAACAGTGCTGGTAAGAATGAAAAGCCCTGAAAAGAAAACAAGAAGAGTAAAATCCACTTCAAGAAATACTTTTTCAGGATGGATTCGCCGGGTTACCAGAAGAATTGAGGCTGATATCAGCGCTGCGACACTTGTTCTGACTCCGAAAGCCAGCAGAAAAAGAAGAAGAGCAGAGGCAAACAGACTTTTGGCAATCAGCGCCTTGTCAATATGTTCGTTTTCTGATTGCCCCTGGCTGACTCTTGTCTGGCCATAATGCAGTTTTATCTGGTTCTGTTTTGAAAACTCCTCAGGGAATGCCCTGATAGTCACAAAATATGCAAGGAACATGGCCAGAATTGCAGGAGGTGCAAGATAGAGAAAAAAGGCCAAAAAGGAAATACCCGACTGTGATGCTATGAGCATGTTTTGCGGGTTTCCGATTATGGTAGCGCAGGAACCAGCGTTTGCGCTGACTGCAAGCGCTATAAGATAAGGCCTGCCGTCCCGTTTGGAGAGCAAAGCTATTTCTGCCACCAAAGGTGTCAGCATGATGCAGATAGTGTCATTGAGGAAAATGGCGGACAGAAAACCTGACATGAAAACGACCATGGCAAGGAAAGACCTTGGAGCCTGCGCTATTGAAAGGATTTTGCTTCCGGCAAGGGTAAAAAAGCCTGAAATCCGAACATTGGCGACAATAATCATCATCGCAAGCAGTAAAGCTATAGTTTCAATATCAATCGCTGCAAAAGCTTCTTCAGCGGTAATACCTCGGAATACAATCAAAAGAATAGCCGCTGTCAGAGCAATGCTTGCCCTGTTCATGGCAAGCCTCGGTATCTTGCCTGAGGCGATTCCTGTGAATGCCAGAATGAGGATCGCGTATACAGCTGGTATATACAAGCTCATTGCTCAACTATACCAGATTTCGATAGAAGATGCATCATCATTTCCGGTTGTCTGCTATGGCAAGAAAGGCAAAGTTCAGATATTATAGCAATATGATTCCTCATGAACTTCCTGTATATCAGCAAAAAGAAAAAATTCTTTCCGCCCTTGAGGGCAATCAAGTCATCGTGGTTGAAAGCCCGACTGGATCGGGTAAGACTACTCAACTCCCGATTATTCTCCATGAAGCTGGCTATGGCGACCATGGCATTATTGGCGTGACGCAGCCTCGCAGAATCGCTGTTCTGTCTGTTAGCGACTTTATAAGCCGGCAGGTTGCGTGCAAAGTCGGAGAGCTGGTTGGCTATAAAATGCGATTTGAAGATAAAACCGGCATAAAAACCAAAATAAAAATCATGACTGACGGTATTTTGCTGCAGGAGCTCAAACTCGATCCCTATCTTTCAAAATATCAGATAATCATGGTCGACGAGGCTCATGAACGCAGCCTCAATATCGATTTTATTCTGGGACTGCTAAAAAAAATCATCGAAGCCCGGCATGATTTCAAAGTAATTGTCTCATCAGCAACTATCAATGCTGAGGTTTTCTCAGAATATTTCGGAGAATGCCCTATTGTCAAAATTGAAACCCAAACGTATCCCGTAACTGTTATCTATGATCCCATAGT
>CAZZJJ010000099.1:0-5946 GCA_964654405.1 uncultured Treponemataceae bacterium | reverse complement strand
CTGAATTCGACCCGCGAAATTACGGCTTCAGAAAACTCGGAGACCTTATTAAAGCTTCTGCGCTTTTTGAAATTGACGAACGAGCCAACCCCATGGACCCCGGAAAGCAAGTATATTTGCGGCTCAAGGCCAAAACACGATGACCATGGAAATTGCTGCGTTCAACCTCGATCAGGAAGGCCGGATACGCCTGGCGACACCAAAAGACAGCCATGCCATCGCTCAACTTCGCATGAATTTTCTCGAGCAAATAAAGTGGTTTTCGGAAGAAGAGCGGCAGGAAACCTTTGCATCGCAGAAAACCATGTTTGAAGAAGGGATTCGAAACGGAAGCATGCAAGTCTGGCTTTTTGAACAGAACCAGACAGTAGCCGCGACCAGCGCCTTGCGCAAGCTGAGCCTGAAAACCGGCAGCGGCGCGCAGGCGGAATTGCTGGCGGTGTACACCCGCCATGAGTATCGGAAAAAAGGCATTGCAACCCGACTTGTTGAAGCGACTATCGATGAAGCGCGGCGGAGCGGCTTCAAAACGCTTGTCCTCCAGCCCACTGAAGATTCTTTTGAGCTATATCGAAAATTTGGGTTTATCGGCACCGCGCGGCACATGAGCCTTGCGATGGAAAACCAAGGCGGCCCCAGGAACGGTACACCAGCCTGAGACTGTCACTTCCCTACCAGCCGAGAATCCGCCGCCGATTGGCTTGCCCGATTGCTTCGAGCTTTCCAATGACCGGCAGTCCGGCCTGATTCGATTTGTACTCTATGGCAAACTGATTCATCGAAAAATGGCGGAAAACGAGCACCTTCCGCTTAATATCATCTGATTTTTTTTGGTAACAGCCGGAAAGCGCCTCTGCCCAGGGTTTGAAAAGCCCGCGGCCTGCCAGCTCGCCATATCCTGAAATCCACAGATAACAATCAAGACACACATGCATTCTGAAAGCAAAGTCCGCCATTCTCTTTTGACTTTCCGCAAGCAATGCGTCAAACTCTGTCAGCCGCTGGTCCGCAAGCTTGCGTAAAAGCCGCAACTCAGCTGTCTTGGGCGTGTGAATCGGAGTTTTGTTAATGATAATTGCCTGTCTTTCAAAATCGAGACCCAGCTCGGCCTTGAACCAGCTTCGAGCCAGCTTGCCGGACTGCCCGACCAGATAACGCTGATTTTTACCAAGCTGTTCGTTTTTACCTGGATTGTCAGCCACAATGATAAATCGTATATCATCCCCGGCTTGAACATCATCAAGCGCCCGGTTGTAGACGACCGGCGTTTCGACTGAATAATCCGAATAACCCTGAAGCTGCTGCAATTCTTCCTGCAGCGGGAGAAGCCACGAAGAAGCCCGCGCAGAAAGCTCATCGACATAGGCTCTAAACTCGTCCCTGATTTTACAAAACTCCGTGAACTGCCCCTCAGTCATGGCATCCCCTTATCAGAAAAATTCATCATGTCTCCCGTCAGGCTATTTAACATGACCCGCTGCATCCTGTATACTCCGCATTATGAACCGAGGAGCCATTTTTACCATTATCTGCATCATGGCGCTCATGTCCTGCGGCAGCGGTTCGGCTCAGACACAGCAGAAGCAAAACGCGAGCTCTCAGGCTATCAATGCGGCACTGACCGCTTTGGAACAATCTGAAATCCACCCTGAAGATAAAAAAAACATCCTTGCGGCTATAAACAAATCCCAACCCCGTTTTACGGAAATTCTGGCCGCCATCACTGAGACTGTGAAACAGGACTCCGCACTGCTTTTACGGGTAGACAAGAAAAAAGGCCTTTCGGAGACCTGGGAGCCTTCGGATCTTAAACTGCTGGATAAAACAGGAATTTCAATCGCCCGAGCAGGGCTCAGCCTGAGGGCGCCTGCGCTCATCGCTCTGCAGGAAATGAATAAAAAAGCGCTGGCCGAAGGAGTCACCCTCCTCGTTTCCTCCGCGTACCGGTCCTATAACTATCAAAGGGAAGTCTTCGCGAGGAATGTCAAGGAATTGGGCGAAGCGGAAGCATCCAGAGTTTCAGCGCGTCCAGGCAGCAGCCAGCACCAGCTTGGTACCGCCATTGATTTCGGTTCAATCACCAACGATTTTGCCCGGACAAAGGCTGGCGTCTGGCTTGCCGCGAATGCCGGCAGGTTTGGTTTTTCGCTTTCCTATCCGCAGGGATTGGAACAGCTGACCGGCTATCAGTGGGAAAGCTGGCATTACCGCTATATCGGCAAAGACGCGGTTGCTTTGCAGAATGAGTTTTTTAGCGGTATCCAGCATAATGCGATGCTTTTTCTTGACGCATTTTTCGCTATAATGCCACCGAGTAAATAAGATCCGCGACAGCGTCTTCTTCGTTGGTACGCTGTGAAACGTGCCGGGCGGAAGCCTTGACAACTGCCAGCGCGTTTGCAGGAGCACAGCCGAACCCGGCCGCTTCGATCATGCCGAGATCATTCATCGCGTCGCCGATAGCCATGACTGCCTTCATGGGAATTTTCAGCTTTTCAGCAAGCCGCCCGAGTGCCTGTCCCTTGTCTGCTCCCTTGGGGAGTATTTCCAGAAAATACGGTTTTGAAGTGACAACCTCGGCCTGATCCGAAAACAGCATTCTGAATTCAGCATATAATTCGGCTATTTTTTCAGGCTCGCCAGGGATGACAAACTTAATCTGGCCATTTCTGAAAAGCGCTTGTTTGTCTTCAACCTTTTCCACCGGCTGGCTTGTCAGATGCTTGTCCCGCAGTGCCCAGGGGTTGATCTCCGAGCAAAAGATTTTCCCATCCTGGTAGACCTGCCAGGGGAAACCGCGGGACTCAATCTCACTTGATGCAGCATGGCAAAATTCCCGGCTCAGCCGCAGCTGCTCGATGATCTCTCCCGATTCCGCCGCAAGCGTTTCCGCCCCGTTCGAGCAAATGAGAAAATTTCCCGGCCTGTCAAGCCCGAGTTGGCGCGCGTATTCTCGCATGGAGATATAATTTCTTCCCGAAGCCAGAACGATTTCAATGCCGGCATTTTCGGCGTTCACCAGGGCTTTTCTGTTGCCTGCCGAAATGGTTAGGTCCGAGCGCAGCAGCGTATCATCCAGGTCTAGTGCAATCAGTCGAATTTTCATGTAGAGTTATATACAATCAAAATGCCTGGATTGAAAAGACAAGGAGCAGACTTCATGAACAAAATAGATTTGCGCAGCGACACCGTTACCTGGCCGACCGAAGAAATGCGAACGGCCATGGCATCAGCGCCCGTCGGCGATGATGTCTATGGGGATGATCCAACCATCAATAAGCTCGAAGAGCTCGCCGCCCGCATGACAGGTAAGGAAAAATCGCTTTTTGTGCCGTCGGGTACCTTCGGCAACCAGCTTGCGCTCTTTACCTGGAGTCCGCGGGGCAGCGAGATCATCTGCGGAGAGCAGTGCCATATCATTCAGCACGAAGCAGGAGCTGCGTCCGTCATTGCCGGTGTCCAGACGCGCATGATACCAGCACCGGACGGCATCATGCCGGTCGCTGCGATTGAGGCGCGAATCAGGGGCGATGACATCCATTATCCGCCGACTTCATTAATTTGTCTTGAAAATGCGCACAGCTCGGGGCGCGTCATTTCCCTCTCCTATATGCGCGAAGTCTCAGCCCTTGCCCGCAGCCATGGACTTCCGGTGCATCTCGACGGAGCCCGCCTTTTCAACGCCGCCGAAGCCCTGCACGTCGAAGCCGCGGAGATTGCAGCTGAAGTCGATTCGGTGATGTTCTGCCTGTCCAAAGGCCTTTGCGCACCAGTCGGCTCCATGCTCGCCGGCCCTGCGCACTTTATCGAAAAAGCGCGCAAAAAGCGCAAGATTATGGGCGGCGGCATGCGGCAGGCTGGCATCCTTGCCGCGGCAGGGATTATCGCACTCGAAAAAATGACCAGGCGTCTCAATGAAGACCATCGGAACGCGCGTTACCTTGCACAAAAGCTTGCCGCGATTTCCGGTATTTCAGTCGAATTGGACGCGCTGGACATCAATATGGTCTTTTTCAAACTCCCTGATGGCATAGACGGCCAAAACTTCGCCTCATTCCTTGCCAGCCGTGGAGTTCTTATCAATCCCCCTGAAGCGGGATATTGCCGGTTTGTCACGCACTACTGGATAAAAAGAGAGCAAATTGATACTGTGGTTGAGCTCATATCGAATTTTATCGCCGAAAAGCGGTAAAAATCCTGGAAAGGAAGCAGAATGCCCGCAGGAGAGCCAGATAAACAGTCCCTAAATCTAAAAGAATCCTTGCAGAATCCAGAGCGCCCTGGCCTCGATAATCATGAAAAAAAGATGATCAGGGACGCAGGAGTGCTGTCCGTCCTCACCATGATTTCCCGGGTTCTCGGACTTGTCCGGGAAATGACCAAAGCCCGTTTCCTGGGGACTGGCATGCTCGGGGATGCCTTTACCGTAGCCTTCATAATCCCCAATTTCATGCGCCGTCTTTTCGCGGAAGGCTCTGTCTCGGTTGCTTTCATTCCCACTTTTAAAGGCTATTTGCATGAGGATGACCGGAAAGCCACGGAAGAATTTCTTTCAGCGAGTTTGACTGTCCTGACTATTCTGGTAAGCAGCATTGTCGCGCTGGGCATTGTCTTCGCTCCCTGGATCGTAAAAGCTTTTGGTTCTGACCCCTCGGAAACGGCGATTCTCACCCGTATTATGTTCCCCTTTCTGGCGCTCGTCTCTTTTGCAGCCTTGCTTCAGGGCATCCTGAATTCCTATGGAATTTTTGCGCCATCCGGCTTTGCCCCGATTCTTTTCAATCTTTGTTTTATCATTGTGCCCTGGATGGTATCCAGTCTGACTGCCAACCCGGCACGGGCGATGGCGATCGGTGTTGTGGCGGGCGGCTTTGCACAGGCGCTCTGCCAGCTTCCAGCAGTGCTGAAAACTGGTTCGAAATTCGGTTTCATAGCGCCCCGAAAAGCGTTCAAGAATGCCGGGATGCGCAAGGTCTTCATGCTTATAGCGCCAACCATTCTCGGCATGGCAGCATACCAGATCAATGACCTTGTCAGCACGGCTTTTGCCTCCAGAGCGGGCCTCGGCACTGCGTCCAGCCTTCAGTATTCCCTGCGGCTTCAGGAACTGATTCTCGGCGTTTTTGCCGTATCAGCAGGCACGGTTCTGCTTCCCAGCCTTGCCGACGCTGTCAAGGAATCCAACTGGCTAGCCTATTCTTCCAGACTGGGCAGGACGCTTCAAAGCATTTTTCTCGCCACTATCCCCGTTACCGTGTTTTCCATGATCGCGAACACTGAAATTGTGACACTGCTGTTCAAATGGGGCAGTTTTTCGGAAGAATCCGTCCGCCTCACGGCTTCGGCATTTTTCTGGCATCAGACTGGCTTGAGCTTTATTGCCGCGAACCGGATCATCGCACCGGCTTTTTACGCCCGATCGGACACCAAGACACCGACATTCGCCGGAATCGCGAGTTTCGCCGTCAATATCGCGCTGGTCATGCTGCTGTCATATCCATTCAAAGGTCCCGGCATAGCGCTCGCGCTGTCGCTTTCCAGTCTGGTGAACACTATCCTGCTTGTCACAATGCTCATTCGGACAAAGACAGCAGGCATTGCGGAGGAATTCGCGAAAAGCGCCCGCTATGCCCTGAAGCTGCTGGTGTTTTCAATAGCCTCCGGCGCTGTCATTCTGGCGCTCAGAGTGCCGCTATTAAGCCTTTTCGCTGGCAGAGGCAGGCTGGTTTCGGCAGGGCTCCCTTTGATTATTATGACCCTCTTGTATGCCGGCTTCGGAATCGCTATGCTTGCACTTAGTAAAGATCCGCTTGCTCTTTCCATTGTGAAGGCGGTTCGGAAAAGAAGTTTCAAAAACTAGAAGCAACGCTCTTGACATCATTGGCCTGGAGTGATAAATTCCCGATGCTCTCACCTATGCCCCTGTAGCTCAGTC
Organism: uncultured Treponemataceae bacterium; assembly: GCA_964654405.1. Classification (GTDB taxonomy): domain Bacteria; phylum Spirochaetota; class Spirochaetia; order Treponematales; family Rectinemataceae; genus JAJTBL01. Next base: position 11 of record CAZZJJ010000099.1, on the reverse strand, counting down.
GGCAGAGCATA